>CAKTKX010000015.1 GCA_934572365.1 uncultured Oscillospiraceae bacterium | reverse complement strand
GCCTCCATTATCCCACTCCTTTCAGAAAACACACCGTGCTGATGAGCAGCAGCAGACACTCCGAGCCGGTCATGGCGAGCAGCAGCCCCATAGCGGTGGAAAAATCCCCGATCAGCTCCGTCAGTCCCTTTTCTCCGAAGATGCCGCACACGGCGGCTGTCAGTTTCAGTATCAGATAGTGAACGCCGATTTTCAGGAACGGGCTTAGAAATACCGCCAGCACCGCCAGAATTCCGTAGATTCCCGCCGCGTTTTTCATCAGTCCCGCGCTGACCAGCACCGCTTCCGAAGCGTCGGACAGAATTCCGCCCACCACGGGGACTACGGAGGAAATGGTGACCTTCGTCGCCTTCAGCGCCGCCGCATCGGTGGTGCCGCTGACCACGCCGGTGACGGTCATGTAGGTCGTGAACACCGTCAATATGGCTTTCAGGCTCCAGCTGACGACGCTTTTGACCAAGTCCCGCAATTTCCCCAGAATATTCTCCCCGATCGCGCCGTTTGCCGCCGACAGCGCCAGAAACAGATAGACCATCGGGCTTAACAGCCGGGAAATCAAGCTGCTCAGCACCGAGTCGAACACCGCCGTTCCGGCGTACAGTGCCGTGGAGGACGCTGCCCCGCCCTGCGCCGCCATCGCCGCCGTCATGACGGGAAGCAGCAGCTTTCCGTACTCGCTGATCTCCGTCACGGTCTGCGACCCGAGACGGATCAGGGAGTTGGCGCTCAGCAGCAGCCCCGCCGCAATGGCGGTCGCCCCCGCCAGATTTGCGACGGTTTTCACGCTCCCGGAAAAGGATTGGAGCAATGACACCATCATCACCGCCGCGATCACCCCAAGGCTGACTTTGGAGGCTTCCTTCAAATCCGGCCGAAGATGCCAAATCGCGTCCCGAAGCAGCTCCGTCAGTCCGGCCGCAAAGGAGCCGGTATCCTCCGGCATCAGCTCCGCCCCTCCCTCCGGCACCTGGGGAGCCGTAAACTCCACGGCGGAGGCAGGTACCGCCAATGCAAAAATCAACGCCACTGCCAAAATCAGTTTGCTCATAATTCTCGTAAAATCTCCCGTATCAGTTCCAGCATGGCGGTGAAAATGGGAAGGGACAAGTATAAAATCACCGCCGAGCCAAGCATTTGCAGCGTTTTTCCAAGGGAACCGTTTCCCGCGTCGGTGCAGACCAGTCCGGCAATTTCCGACACCAGCCCAATACCCACCGCTTTCAGGAGAATGCCCAGCATGTCTCCCTGTAGGTCTCCCAGCGTCTCCAGCTCACGCAGGAAGTCCAGCACCGGCTCCAAATAGGAAATGGCGATCATGGCGACCATGCAGCACACCGCCATGGTCAGCAGAACCCCAATATCCTTCTGCTTTCCCAGAGATAGCCCCAGCACTACCGCCAGCAGCACCGCCGCCGCAGCCTTCCAGAACAGGCTCATCAGAATTCAAACAGGGTCTTCACCAGATCGAAAAGATCGGCGATCTTCTGCGCCAGCATCATCAGCACGACCACAAGCCCCGCAAGGCTGGTCATGGTGGCCTGCTCCTCCCGGCCGGAACGGGAAAGCACCTGATTGAGGATGGATACGATGATGCCGATGGCGGCAATTTTGAAAATCAGGTCAATGTCCATACTCATAGAAACAAAATGGCCAGCGCCGCACCGGCGCACAATCCCAGCGTCCCATAACTGCGAAGACGTGTTTCCCGGTTCTTCCCCAGGGCTTCCAGCTCCATGCGACACGCTTCCCGCACTTCCTCTAAGCCCTGCTTCTGCCCCGGAAAATCGAACCGTCCGAGGGTATGCCCCAGCTGCTTCATGATTGCCCGTATCCGCCGGGGCAGCTCGTGACTGCGTTTCAGTGCGGCGGTCATGCAGCTGGCCGCGTCCGGGGAAGTCTGCCATTCCAGCTCCCGCGCAAGATTGAGAAACACCTCCCGGAGGGTTCCTCTTGTTTCCTTCCCCGCCTGACGGCAAAGCTCCGGCAGGGGCGTCAGGCGGTATTGAAGCTCCCACTCCATGTAATTCAGCGTCCTGATGAGTTGACGCAGGATTCCTTCCTCCCGCTTGTACCCGGAAGCAATGGAAAACCCGAAACCGCCGCAGCCCGCAATGATCAGCGCCGCGCCAAACCATTTATAGCTCATAGCGCCGCCCTCTCTACCCGGAAGGACTTGTCCTGCCGTAAAATCAGCAGCGTCTGAAAAACGCCGCTTTCCGCCAGCGGACGGTAAACCAACCTACGCCGCAAGTCCGCCGCAGACGTCCCGTGGGCAGTCGCCAGCAGCCGCACGCCGCAGTTCGCCGCCCGAAGGAGCGCCCGGGCGTCCGCCTCCGCCGTGATCTCGTCCACGGCGATGCAGTCCGGCCCCATGGTTCTGAGTACCATGTCGATTCCCGGTGATTTGGGACAGCCGGTGAGAATGTCCGTCTTCTTCCCCCGTTCCAGCCCCTCCGGGAACAGCTCTCCCCGCTCGTCCACCACGCTGACGCACTGTTTTTCTCCGATCTGCCGGATCAGATCCCGCAGTAGGGTGGTTTTTCCCCACCCGGGCGCCCCCAGAATCAGAATGGAGCCGGGAGCGTCCGCCGCCCGCCTGGCGATCCCCGGAAAATCTCTGGCCACACGGATGCACAGAGAGCTGATCTCCCGAATGCCAGTTACGATTCCCTCCTTGCAGACCACCTCGCCGCACAGGCCGATACGGTGTCCGCCGGGGGCAGTCAGGTAGCCCTGCGCGGTCGTTGCCGCCGCCCAGGGAGAATAGCGGCTGGCGGCGTTGATGCAGTAATTCAGGTCTTCCCGGCTGACGCAGCACCCAAGCCAGCGGCTTTCCCCGCTCAACACCAGCTCCGGCGGCATTCCCAGACGAAGACGCAGCTCCTGCATAGCACTTTTTCCCAACCTGTCCACTTCCGGCCGAAATTTTGGCGGCAAGACGGACAGCAGCTGTTTCCATGCGCACATCATTTGCATCACTCCTGCCAAAGACTATGCGGCGGGGCGCAATATTAGCACCCCGCCGCATAATGATTTTGCCGTGCAAAAGCCGGCAGCACAGGGCTGCCGGCTTTCCGTTACCGCTTATTTTTCTTGTAAATGACGTTCAGGCCCTTCAGAAGCAGGTCTTTTTCCAGAATGATCTCCCGCTTGCACAGCGGCGTAATAAACTGGGCAAGACCGCCGGTGGCGATGAGGGTGGACTTGTGTCCCAGCTCTGCTTCGATTCGCTCCACCAGTCCGTCCAGCATGGCGGCGGTGCCGTACATCATGCCGCTGCGCATACAGTCCACGGTGTTCTTGCCGATGACGTGCTTCGGCTTGTCCAGACTGATGCCGGGAAGCTGCGCGGTGCGGCTGGTCAGCGCGTCCAGCGAGACCCGAACGCCCGGAAAAATGATGCCGCCCAGATACATATTGTTCGGCTCCACCACCTCGATGGTGGTAGCCGTTCCCAAATCCATCAGAATCATGGGCGCTTCGTACTCGGCAAGGGCGGCCACGGCGATGACGATGCGGTCGCTGCCCACCTGACTGGGGACGTCCATGTGGATGTTCAGCCCGGTTTTCAGCCCGGGGCCGACCACCATGGGCTGCTTCCGGATGACCTTGATGACACCGGTTTTGACCGAATTGAATACCGGCGGCACGACGGAGGAAATGATGCAGTCGTCGATATCCTTCACCTGCACGCCGAAGGCTTCCATCATGTTTTTGATTTCCACGCCGTACTGGTCGGAGGTGCGGATGGCGTCGGTGGCAATGCGGGCTTTGAACAGAATTTTGTCGTTTTCAATACAGCCGATGACCAGATTGGTATTGCCGATGTCAATGGCAAGCAGCATAACGATCTCTCCTTAACGTTTTTTCATCCGTTCCGAAAGGTGCAGCAGCGCCTTTCCGATGACGGTCACCAGAATGGCGGCAATGATGGCCTCGGGGATACCGGACGCCGTGACCGTACCCATCACCAACCCAAAGACGGCGGTAATGGCCACGTTCTTCGCCTGCGCATACTGCTGGGCAAGCAGCACATAAATGCTGCCCATGACGAGGATGGTGTGGCACAGCGTGGAAATCACAGCCGTCAGGGGCAGCGCCGCAAAATCCTGCTTTGTAAGCTTCTTAAAAAGCTTCCACAGCCATCCCGCAATGGCGCCGAACAAAATCCGGCACCCCAGGGCGATCCACAGGCTTTTCAGCACGCCGGGCAGTCCCTCCGTGGTCATAAAGGGTGAAAACGCAAAGGCCAGCAGTCCGGGACTGGTGGTATTGACCCAGATGGAACATAGTCCGAACACACCTCCCAGGACAGCGCCCGCGCCGGGGCCGAGCAAAACCGCGCCCAGAATGACCGGGATGTGCATGGTCGTCGCCTTGATCACCGGCAAGGGAATAAATCCGATTCCGGTTACGCCCATGACCAGCAGAACACCGCAGAGCATAGCGAGAGTCGCCATGTACCGGGTGTTCATTTTTCTTTTTTCCATATGAAATTACCTCCTGCTGCCGTTCCTCCCTTGAGGATACAGCGCATATTTTGGAGTTTTCACTCCGGGGGTATTATAGCAGGGTACAGCGGAAAATACAAGGAAAAAATCATCTTTACAGCAATTCAAAATCGGGATATAATGAGGGCAAGCAATTTTCGATTCTGGAGGGTTCCCTATGCTGAAAGGAAAAACCGTCCTTCTGGGCGTCACCGGCGGAATTGCCGCCTATAAGGCTGCCGCTCTGGCCTCCGCCCTTGTCAAGCAGCACGCCGCGGTGGAGGTCGTCATGACCGAAAACGCCACCCAATTCGTTACGCCCCTGACCTTCGAGCAGCTCACCGGCCGCCGGACGATGGTGAACACCTTCGACCGGAATTTCTCCCATCAGGTGGAGCATATTGCCCTGGCGGAACGGACTGACCTGGTGATCGTCGCCCCGGCCACGGCCAATGTGTGCGCGAAGCTTGCCCACGGGTTGGCGGACGATATGCTCACCACCACCATTCTCGCTTGCCGCTGCCCCAAGCTCATTGCCCCCGCCATGAATACCAACATGTTTGAAAACCCTGTGACCCAGGACAATCTGGCGCTTCTGCGCCACTACGGCTGGGAGGTCATCGAGCCTGCCAGCGGGCGTCTTGCCTGCGGCGCCGTGGGCAAGGGCAAGCTGCCGGAGCCGGAGGAAATTCTGCAATATATCCTGCGTCAGCTGGCCTTCCCTCACGATCTTGCCGGGAAAAAGGTGCTTGTCACCGCCGGGCCGACCCAGGAGGCCATCGACCCCGTCCGGTATCTGACCAACCATTCCACCGGAAAAATGGGCTATGCCATTGCCAGAATGGCCATGCTCCGGGGCGCGGACGTGACTCTGGTTTCCGGCCCCACGGCCATCGCCCCCCCGCCCTTTGTGACCGTAGTTCCCGTCGTTTCCGCTCAGGATATGTTTGAAGCCGTGGCCGCCAACGCCCCAAAATCCGACTTTATTTTCAAAGCGGCGGCGGTGGCGGACTACACCCCGGCAAATTACAGCGACAACAAGGTCAAAAAGTCCGAGGGCGACATGTCCATTCCTCTGAAACGCACCCGGGACATTCTGAAATATCTCGGGGAAAACCGCGTCCCGGGGCAGGTCATCTGCGGTTTTTCCATGGAGACCCAGAACATGGTGGAAAACAGCCGGGAAAAGCTCGTAAAGAAGAACGTGGACATGATCTGCGCCAACAATCTCAAGCAGTCCGGCGCGGGCTTTGGGGTTGACACAAACGTGATCACGATCATCACCCGGAATGAAACCACCGAACTCCCGCTGCAAACCAAGGAAGGTGCCGCAAACGCCATTCTGGACGCGGCAGTCCGGCTGACTCCGTAAAAGTGCCCATACCTGCAAATCGGAATCGGAGAAGATGAAATGGGACAGATCAGCCTACAGATCATGACAAGGGAGTTATGTCACGACCTTTATAAAGGGTGGACAAATGACGCATCCATTTATATGGATATGAAGCTGTTCAAGCCATACACCTATAACGAAGATGCTGTAAACCGGTATTTTGAATCGAAGCAGGATGTGTCGCGGGTGGTATTCGCAATTATGCTTGATGCCGAGGTGATTGGGGAATTGCAGCTAAAGCAAATAGACCGCGACAGGAAAGAGTGTACGCTGAGTATTCACATGCAAAATGATTCCGTGAAGAGCAAAGGTTATGGGACGCAAGCGGAAAAGCTGGCGATCAAATATGCTTTTGAGAAGCTGGGGATGCTTGCGGTCAACGCCAATGCTGTCCTTAAGAACACACGCAGTCAGCACGTTCTTGAAAAGGTTGGATTTTGCTTCGTCAAAGAAGAAGGAATATTTCGGTACTTTCGGGTGGAACAGGCGGACTTCCATGCTGATTAAATCTTGTATGTGCTGTAGTAGTCAAACGCCCGGACGAAAACGTCCGGGCGTTTCAAATTATTACATCAGTTCATCCGGCACGGAATCCAGATCATCAAAACCCATCTGCTCCGTCTGGCCGCCCTTCTTGGCCGCCCATTGCTCCTTCGTGATCAGAATGGCTCTCGGCTTGGAACCCTGGAAGGGGCCGACAATGCCCTTCTCCTCCATCTCGTCCACGATTCGCGCCGCGCGGGCATAGCCCAGCTTCAGACGGCGCTGGAGCATGGAGACGGAAGCCTGCCCGGTCTCCAGAATCACGTCGACAGCGGCGGGCAGCATTTCGTCGCCCTCCAGCTCCTCGTCAGTGGGGTCTGGGTCGGAGACGCTCGCCGGCTTTTTGCCGGTCTGCTGAGCCTTTTTCTCGATCTCGTCCAGCACCTGCTGGCTGTATTCCGCCGTGTAGTTGTCCTTAACATACCCGGCCACAGCCTCGACCTCGGTGTCGGTGACAAAGCAGCCCTGCACCCGGAGCGGTTTGCCGCAGCCGATGGGAGCGTACAGCATATCGCCCTTGCCCACCAGCTTTTCCGCGCCCATGGTGTCCAGAATGATGCGGGATTCCATGGCGGAGGCCACGGAAAACGCGATTCGGGACGGGATATTTGCCTTCATCAAGCCGGTGATGACGTTGGCAGAAGGTCGCTGGGTGGCAATGATCAGGTGCATACCGGCGGCACGACCCATTTGCGCAATGCGGCAGATGGAGTCCTCCACCTCCTTGGCGGCAACCATCATCAAATCCGCCAACTCGTCGATGATAATGACCACCTGGGGCAGCTTCTGACCATCCTCCTCGGAGGTCACAATGCTGTTGTAGGATTCCAGATCCCGGACGCCCATGTCGGACATCATCCTGTAGCGGCGAAGCATTTCCGTCACCGCCCATTGCAGACTGCCCGCGGCCTTCTTGGGGTCTGTGACCACGGGGATCAGCAGATGAGGAATGCCGTTGTAAATTCCCAGCTCCACCATTTTGGGGTCAACCATGATGAGCTTTACGTCGTCAGGGCCCGCCTTGTACAGTAGGCTGATGATGATGGAATTCATGCACACGGATTTACCGGAACCGGTGGTACCGGCAATCAGCAGGTGGGGCATTCTGGCAATGTTACCCACGATGCAGCTTCCGTCAATGCTCTTGCCCAGAGCAATGGAGGTCTTGGATTTTGCCTTGGCAAATTCGGGAGAATCAATGACCTCCCGCAGAGAGACCGTGGTGACCGCGCGGTTCGGCACCTCGATGCCCACCACGGAAATCTTCCCGGGAACGGCGGCGATGCGGACGCCGGACGCGCCCAGACTCAGGGCAATATCATCGGCGCAGCCGGTAATTTTATTCAGCCGGACGCCCTTGTCCAGCTCCACCTCGTAGCGGGTGACGCTGGGCCCCCGGGTGACGTTGATGATGTGGGCGTCGATGTTGAAACTGGCGAGAGTTTCGTTAAGACGGCGGGAATTCTCCCGCATTTCCTCCGTGCCGTCCGTTCCGGCACGCACCGGGCGCTTCAGCAGATTCAGCGGCGGGAAGCAGTAATCCGGCTGCTGCACCGCCTGGGTCTGAGCGATCTCGGCGGCGACCTGCCGGGCGGATTGGGCGGCTTCTTTGGTGGTTACCTTCCCGGACTTTGCCTCCGAAGCGGGCTTTATCTTGCCTTCGTCCAGCTTGGGTGCGGGCGGGATAGGCGCGTTGGGTACAAATTCCGGCATTTTGTTGGGCAGCTTCTCCCCGATGTCCTCCCCTTCCACCCGGACGGGCTTCGCCGCGGCGGGACGTGCCGGGAGCGGTTCGGGAATCGGCGGCGTTTCGTCCTTCACATATTCGGCCGTGCCAGACAGCGGCGCGCTGATGTCTCCGTCGATGCGCTCCATGAACGCCGCGCCTTTCCCCGGAACCTGCTTGACTTCATCCGGAGACGCAGAGACGCGGGGGTTTTCCTGCTTTGGGGCAGAGCGGGGCTGCTTTTCCGGCGGAAGCTGCGGGGGTGTCTCCGGCACCGTTTCCGCCGTAACATTCTCCCCTGCCAGCTGCGTCTGCTGCTGTTCCCGGCGCTGACGCTTGCGGGCGATCTGCTTGTTCGCAATGTTGTTGACTACAACCGTCGCCGGGTCTATGTAGTCCTCTTCCTCCGCATAATCGTCCTTGGGGCGGTTGGCAATGGCTCTGATAATGCTGGGAATGGTGATATTCATTGCCCCCAGAAGCGTCAGAACCGCGAAAACCACGCAGAAAACAAAGGCCAGCGTATCGCCGCAGAGCCAGCGCAGCAGCATGGCCGCGCCGCCGCAGAGGACGCCGCCGGTACTTCCCGCTGCGCCGCCGGTGTACAGGTCGGCGATCAGGGCAAAGCCCGTGGACAGTTCCTGTTCCTGCACGGCAAGGTGATAAATGCACCCGCACAGAAACACGAAGATCAATGTGCAGACGCTTCGCATAGTCGGTGCGTTTTTCCGCCCAAAGGTGTGGATGACAAACAGATATAAAAGCCCCGGAATGGCAAAATAAAATCCGGCCTGTCCCACAAGTCCCAGCACCACGGACTGAATGATTTTCAGCAGCGCACCGTCCGGGTTCACGCTGATGACCACAAACAGCGCAAACAGCAGAATACTGACCGCCGCAATGAGAAAATGCGGCGGGACGGCGGGTTCATATTCCGTCTTGTACCTGGCGCTCTTGGCAGGCGCACTCTTTTTCCCGGAAGATTTGGAAGCGGAACCGGATGCCGTTTTCTTCTTCGCGCCCGAAACCGCCTGCTCGGCCCGACTGGCCGTTTTCTTCTCAGCCATAATTTCCTCCCCTTACACGAGTTTTCAATAAAACGCTGCAAGGCGTTTTAGTATTAAGCCATCAGATTCAGAATAAAGGTAAACATCGCCACGCCCCAGCAATAAATTGCCGGCAGCGTATAGCCGTTATTGGCGGCAAGCAGGCGCATGAGCTTCACGCCCAGCAGAGCGGCGCCGAAGGACACGGCGGCGGTCATCAGATAGCGGACGAGAATCAGAAACGACAGCGTTCCCGCCCCCACCGACATCAGCCCCAGCACGTCCAGCACAATCAGGCCGACCTGGATAAACATGTTCATCATCAGCGCCATGTTCAGGCCGTAGCTCCGCTCCACGCCGCAGATACTGGCAACGGACAGTGCGGAACCCACGGCGGAAATGCCCGGCAGAATTCCCAGCGCGCCGCCCAACCCCACAAGAAGCCCCTCGACCCGGGAAAGCATCCGGCTGTCCCGGTTGCCGGTGGAAAAAAATTGGGGTATGTACAGGATAATGCCGTTCAGGAACAGCAGCGCGGCAATCCAGATCAGCTTCTCCTTCAGCGGCTCCGTATACCGGTTCAGGAAAAATCCGAGAATCACGGGAATCAGCATCGTCCTGAGCAGGCTGAAATCCATCAGACTCCGGATATCCAGCGGACGGCGGCGGCGGCGTTTGGGAACCCGCGCCAGACGGCGCGCACGGTGAATGCGGACAATCTGCTTGCGGCAGCTGAAATACATCGCGCCGAACACGCCGAGATGGGCGAACAGCTTCATCAGCTCCGTGTGGCTCTGAATACCAAAGCATTTCAGCATCAGAATGCGGTGGGCTTCGGCGGAAACGGGCAGAATATCCGCAAGCCCGGAAAATAGGCCGTATAAGAAACTCTCAAACCAGTTTAAGTCCAAGTCTGCCCCTCCTACAACAAGAATTTTCATTTTATTATATCATAGTTCAGAGAGAATTTCCAGTCTTATTTTTTGTTCCCGCAGACACAGCCTAAAACGGCTGTGTCTGCGGGGCGAAAGCTACTTTTTCTGTTTGTCGATCATCCTGTGGAGCGTGGACAGCGCGTCGTTCAACCCGCCCAGCTTGTCGATCAGGCCGGAGGCCACCGCCTCCTTGCCGTAGAGAATGGTTCCCACATCCGTGGCAATCTCTCCCGTTGCCATCATATAATGCTCGAAATCCTCCCGGCTGATGCGGGAGTTCGCGGTGACAAAATCCGCGATCTGCTCCTGAATCCGTTGAAAATACCGAAAAGTCTGGGGTGCGCCCACCACCAGTCCCGTCATCCGCACGGGATGCACCGTCATGCTGGCCGTGGGGGTAATAAAGCTCTTTTTCGTGCATACCGCCAGAGGAATGCCGATGGAATGTCCGCCGCCCAGCACCAGAGACACCGTGGGCTTTTTCATCCCCGCAATCATCTCCGCAATGGCAAGCCCCGCCTCGATGTCGCCGCCCACCGTGTTCAGAAGCAGCAGCAGGCCGTCCACATCGTCGCTTTCCTCGATCCCGGCCAGCAGGGGCAGGACATGCTCATATTTGGTGGTTTTCACCGTTTCCGGGGCGATCATATGCCCCTCCACCTGACCGATGATGGTGAGGGTGTAGATGCTTCCCTTGCTGGATTTCGTAATGTCCGAGCCAAGCTCCACGATCTGCTCCCGCTCCTGTTTTTTCATTTCCGCGTCCTTGTTTTCGCTCATAACCTAACCTCCCGTCTCCCATAGGATACCCGCTTTTTCGAAATTCACACTTGAAAGCAGCCGCGGTTTGTCGTATAATGAGGAGCGGTGATGATATGGCTACAAAAACGAACGCAGTCCGTCTGGTTCAGCAGGCGGGGATTCCCTGTCGTGAAGCGTTTTACGAATTCGACGAACAGGATTTAAGCGGCGGCCATGCCGCACAGGCCATCGGAATGCCGGAGGAACAGGTTTTCAAAACCCTGGTCGCCCGGGGCGAAAAGACAGGCATCAACGTGTTCTGCATTCCCGTCTGCTGTGAGCTGGATCTGAAAAAGGCCGCCAAAGCCGCCGGGGACAAAAACATGGAGCTGGTGGCCGTCAAGGAGCTTCTCGGTCTGACCGGCTATATCCGTGGCGGATGCAGTCCCGTGGGGATGAAAAAGCACTACCCAACCTTTATTGACGAAACCTGCACGCTGTGGGACGAGATTGCCGTCTCCGCCGGCGCCAGAGGACACCAGATGATCGTTCCGCCCCAGCCCCTCGCGGAGCTGGTTGGCGCTGAACTGACAGATATTATTGTATAGAAAGGAAATCCATATGTACGAATACAAGACAAAAGGCACCTGTTCTCAGAAGATTTTCTTCGACATTGAGGACAACAAGGTCAAGAATGTTCAGTTTATCGGCGGCTGCAACGGCAACCTGAAGGGCATCGGCAAGCTGGTGGAAGGAATGGACGTTGACGACGTCATCGCCCGGGTTGAGGGCGTCAAGTGCGGCATGAAGTCCACCTCCTGCCCCGATCAGCTGGCACAGGCGCTGAAGGCCGCCAAGGCTAACCAGTAATTGACAAACGGCACGGGCTGAGTGGGCGCGGCGCATTAGACAGTTAACAGGCACAGCGGGATGATCCGCTGTGCCTGTTCTTGTATAAGCCCCCCTTGCCTCTCCCTTTGGGAGAGGTGGCTGAGCGAAGCGAAGACGGAGAGGGGAAACTAGGCAAAGCCCTCTCAGTCACCTTCGGTGACAGCTCTCCCAGAGGGAGCGCCAAGGGGCTGTACCGATACGCTCCATTTACTGTTTTACGACCACCAAAGAACCAGTCTGTGCCGATTTTTGCACATAATCAAAATATAATGCCATTGAATCGGCAAAAAATCCGTGTTATAATATAAAAAAAGCAGAAAGAAGGCTATCTCTTGACCAGTTCGGAGGCGCATTACCAAAAAATGACGGAAACCCCGGTTTCCCGGCTGATTCTGAATCTCGGTATCCCTACCATTATTTCCATGCTCATCACCAGCATCTATAACATGGCGGACACCTACTTTGTCGGCACTCTGGGAGAAAGTGCTCAGGCCGCGACGGGCATTCTCTTCACCGTTCAGGCCATTATGCAGGGTCTGGCCTTCATGCTTGGCCATGGCGCCGGCACCTACGTTTCCCGGGCGCTGGCGGACAGGAATACCGACAAGGCCACCATGTACGTCTCCACTTCCTTTTTCACCGGCATTGGTCTGGGGCTGATAATCAGCGTGTCCGGCCTTTCGTTTCTCAGGCCGCTGGTACATTTTCTCGGCAGCACCGACACCATCGCCCCCTACGCCATGGACTATGGCTTCTGGGTATTTCTGGCCGCGCCAATGATCATCTGCTCCCTGATTCTCAACAACTGTCTGCGTTATGAGGGCAAGGCCTTTTATGCCATGTTCGGCCTGACCGCCGGTGGTCTTCTGAACATTCTGGGGGACTACATTCTGGTCATGAAGCTGGGCATGGGCGTCTACGGCGCGGGACTTGCCACCGCCGCTTCCCAGCTGGTGAGCTTTACAATTCTTCTGATCATGTACCTGAAAATGGCGCAAAGCACCATCCGCTTCCGCGCCGTCAGCCGGAAATTCAAGACCTATCTTTCCATTTGCCGGGTGGGTCTGCCCTCCCTCATCCGTCAGGGGCTGACCTCCGTGACCATGGGGCTGCTGAACAACATGACAAAGCCCTTTGGCGACGCGGCCATTGCCGCCATGAGCGTGGTCAACCGGTATTCCAATTTCCTGATCTGCGTCGGTCTCGGCATCGGCCAGGGCTTCCAGCCGGTGGCGGCCTTCAATTATCAGGCCAGAAAATATGACCGGGTGAAAAAGGGTCTGGTGTTCACCATGTGCTTCGGACTGGTCTTCATCGGCAGCTTTTCCGTTCTCAGCATGATCTGTGCCGAAGGCATCATCGGGATTTTCCAGAAAAGCGAGGCGGTCATTGCCATCGGCTCCACCGCGCTGCGGTATACAGCGATCGGAATGCTGTTTGTCCCCTTCTCCGTGCCGGTGAACATGCTTTATCAGAGCATCCAGCAACCGACGATTTCCTCGGTTCTGTCCCTGATTCGTTCCGGCGCGGTCACCATTCCCATGCTGCTGATCGGCGTTCCCCTTCTGGGGCTGACCGGAATTCAGATCGCCCAGCCCACGGCGGACGTGCTGGCCGGACTGATTAGTATTCCGTTCATCGTCCGTTTCCTCAAGAAAACGCCCGCAGAATAATACGATTTCCTGGCAGAAAATCTGGACTGCGGTAAGAAATGTATTGACTTCGTTTTTAGCGGCAGTGGCCGCTGGCCGCAATCCTGTGGCCTAATAAAACGCTTTTAAGCGTTTTAAAAACTCGTATAACGAAGCGCAGGAGCGTCCGTGATCGGTCGCTCCTGCGTCTTTTATTTTTTTACAGCGGCAAGAATGTACTTCACCAGCTCGTCCCGACCGTTCCCCTTCTCCGCGGAGAACGGGATCACCGGGCAATCCTCCGGAAGCTCCAAATTCTCCCGGATGACCTTCAGATTCGGTTCCAGCTCGCCTTTTTTCAGCTTGTCCATCTTGTTGGCAACGACCACAAACGGACACCCGGAATCCAGAAACCACCGCGCCATGGTGACATCGTTATTTGTGGGCGGATGGCGGTAGTCCACGATCAGCACGCCCAAATCGATGCGGTTTGCCGCGAAATAATCCTCCATCAGCCGCCCCCAGCGTTCCTTCTCGCCGGCGGAAACCTTCGCAAAACCGTACCCGGGCAGGTCGACCAGATAGCACATGCCGTCCAGTGTGAAGTAATTCACATGGACGGTTTTCCCCGGCTTATCCCCCACCCGTGCAAAGTTCTTCCGCTGCAAAAGGCGGTTGATGACCGAGGATTTTCCCACATTGGACTTTCCGGCAAATGCAATTTCCGGAAGCCGTTTTGTGGGGAAATTCTCCTTGGAAGCGGCGGAAATCAGAAATTCCACATTCTGAAAGTTCACAGTATTTCCTCCGTTACTGGCGCAGGCCGGGCTTTTGCACTCTGGTGCGCACGTCCCCGGGAAGCTCCGTCAGAATGGTGGGGCTGGCCTCCGCAGGCCGGTTCAGCGCGGCGGAAAGCACAGTGTCCATAGTCTGAGCACTGATAAAATTCAGCTGCCGCCGGACGGTCTGGTCAATTTCCTCCAAGTCCCGCTCGTTGTCCTTGGGAATGATGACGGTGCGCACGCCGTGGCGAAGCGCCGCCATGGTCTTCTCCCGCAGGCCGCCGATGCGCATGACCCGTCCCCGAAGGGAAATTTCGCCGGTCATGGCGATATCCCGTCGCACGCTAATCCCCGTCAGGGCGGAGACAATGGCCGTGCAGACGGTGACGCCTGCCGAGGGGCCGTCCTTGGGAACCGCCCCCTCCGGGAAATGAACGTGAATGTCCTTGGTCTTGTAGAAATCCGGGGCGACGCCCAGCTTCTGGGCGTTGGCGCGGATGTAGCTCAGCGCCGCGTGGGCGGATTCCTTCATCACATCGCCCAGGTTTCCGGTCAGCTCCAGCTTACCGGAGCCATCCATGACGTTGACCTCTACTTCCAGCGTTTCACCGCCGACGCTTGTCCAGGCAAGCCCCGTGACCAGACCTACCTGATCGGTGCAGGGCAGCCGGTCGGGCAGGAACTTGCGCACGCCCAGATAATTTTCCAGATTGCTGCCGGTGACGGTGATCTTCTTCGGGGCTTCCTGAGAAAGAATCTCCATATCCGCCTTCCGGCAAATTTCGCCGAAGCAGCGCTCCAGATTCCGCACGCCGGATTCCCGGGTGTAGCAGGAGATTGTCTCCCGGATGGCGTCGTCGGTGATGCGAAGCTGCGCCTTTTTCAGGCCGTGCTTTTTCAGCTGCTTGGGAATCAGGTGATTCCTGGCGATCATGAACTTTTCCTCATCCGTGTAGGAGCCAAGCTCGATGATCTCCATACGATCCAGCAGCGGCCGGGGCACGGTGTCCAGGGTGTTTGCCGTGGTGATAAACAGCACGTCGGACAGGTCAAAGGGGATTTCCAGATAATGATCCCGATAGTCGTGGTTCTGCTCCGCGTCCAGCACTTCCAGAAGGGCGGCGCTGGGGTCGCCGCGGTAATCGGAACCCAATTTGTCGATCTCGTCCAGCAGCAGCACGGGATTGCAGCTGCCTGCCTGGGTCATGGCGGTCATGATACGACCGGGCATCGCGCCGACGTAGGTCTTCCGATGTCCCCGAATGTCCGCCTCGTCGTGAATGCCGCCAAGGGAAATTCTCGCCATTTTCCGGTTCAGGCTCCGGGCGATGGAATAGGAAATGGAGGTCTTGCCCACGCCGGGAGGCCCCACCAGGCACAGAATCTGGGGCGGCATCTGGGGTGCCATTTCCCGGACGGCGATGGTTTCTAAGATTCGCTCCTTCACCTTTTCCAGTCCGAAATGGTCATGCTCCAGAATTTTCCGGGCCGCGGCCACGTCCACCCGCTCCCTGGTCTCAACGTTCCAGGGCAGCTCCAGCACGGTGTCCAGATAATTCCGCAGCACCGCTCCTTCAGAAGAACCGAAGGGCTGCTTTTTCAGCCGTTCCACGTCCTTCAGGAGCTTCTTCTCCGTATCCTCTTCCAGGTGGAGATTCCGAATGCTCTGGGCATAGGTGTCAAATTCGTCCTCGTCGTCCTCTTCTCCCAGCTCCTCCCGGATGGCCTTTATCTGCTCGCGCAGGAAGTAATCCTTCTGGTTCTGGTCGATGGCGGCGCGGGTCTTCTCCTGGATGTCCCCTTCCAGCCGGAGCATCTCCACCTCCCGGCGCAGAAGCTGGACGGCGGTCTCTAACCGGCGGACGCTGTTCAGCTGGCAGAGCATCTTCGCCTTGTCCGGGAAGTCGATGCCGGAATTCTGGGCGATGGAGTCGGCAATGAAGCCGCTGCTCTCGCTGGCCAGCATCCGCAGCTGAACGGTTTGAGCGGGATGCTCACACAGCTCCAGATACACGCCGTACAGGGAATTGGCCTCCCGGCGCAGAGCACGGGCGCGAATGGTGTCCGCCGGCTCCTCCACGCTCGCCGACTCCACAATGCCGGAAAGGTACGGCTCGCTCTGGGAAAGCTCGGTGATCTTGCCCCGGCTGATGCCGGTGACCAGAATCCGCAGATTTTCCCCCTGGGTTTTCAGCACCTGCTTGACCTTGGCAATACAGCCGACGGCATACAGGTCTTTCAGCGTCGGGTCGTCCACCAGCAGATCCTTCTGGGGAATCAGCAGCAGCGTCTGGTCACTCTGCATGGCCGCTTCCAGCGCCTTAACGGACTTGCTGCGGCCGACTTCAAAATGAACGGTCTGTTCGGGGAAAACGCACAGTCCCCGCAACGCAAGGATGGGCATTTTCCCTGCAAAAATGGTTTCAGTCAAAGTTCTTCCCTCCTTTTTGAAAAAAGGGGGTAGAAA
>CAKTKX010000014.1 GCA_934572365.1 uncultured Oscillospiraceae bacterium | reverse complement strand
ATGATGACGGTGTCCACCTTGCCGATGCCGCCGGAGAGCTTGACGTGGGTGGGGAAGGTCGCGCCGCCCATGCCCACGATGCCGCCCTCGCGGATAATGCCGATCAGCTCCTCCGGGCTGAGAGCATCCACCTCTTCCTGGGTGCGGGGCTTGATGTCCTCGCACAGGGTATCCAGATGGTCATTCTCGATCACCACACTCATCACGGTGGTGCCGCTGGTGTGGGCACGCATTTCCACAGCCTTGACCTTACCGGAGACGGAAGCGTGAACAGGCACGCACAGTCCCTGGTTATCGCCGATCTTCTGACCCACGGTCACCGGGTCGCCCTTCTTCACGAGGGGGTTGCAGGGGGCGCCGATATGCTGGGACATGGGGATCACTACGATATCCGGCTCAGGGAAAACCTGAGTCTCCTTGTCGCAGGCATACCACTTATTTTCTTTGGGATGAACCCCGCCGAAAAAAGAAAACGCCATATTACTTCACCTCTTTCAAATTTCGCGGCACACACATACCGCACTGTACGCCCCCTATTCTACTTCATCCATAGCCATTTGTCCACAGGGAATCTGTCAATTTTGACAAAAATTTTGTATAAAGCTCCAACTATATCGATATAAATAGACGAATTGCACACTTTTCCCATTATTTTGGGAGTTTCCCCGCCTTGCCGGGCGACGGGGAAACTTTTTCCGGAAGATTTTGCCGGGGCATCTTGACTTCCCGGCAAAAGGTGGTATAATTCCCTTACGTAGTGAATGTAATAAACATGTGGGGGAGTAGCAAGCACGGCTTTCGCCGCGCAGCAAGTCAACAGTACGGCGAAAGCCTGGCTTGCTTTAATTTGCCAGACTCATGTATATCCGTCCTTTCGGTTATGCATGATCTGTCCGTTTTCAGACCTGACATATCCGTTCGGATATGGGCAGGTTTTTTATTTTGGGAAACTCCGAGCCGGAGCTTTCCGGCCGTCCTTCGGATATACCATTATGATTCGGGAAAAATCCCCAAAAACGAAAAGGAGAGTCATTATGCTTGTACCCGTATTATTGTTCGCAGTTGGCCTTGTGCTGCTCATCAAGGGCGGCGATTGGTTCGTGGACGGCGCCACCGGCCTTGCCCGGCGGTTCCACATCCCCGAGATCATCGTGGGCGCCACCGTGGTGTCCATCGGAACCACATTGCCGGAGGTGATGGTGTCCGCCACCGGCGCACTGAACGGCCAGGGCGCCATGGCCTACGGCAACGCCATCGGCTCCGTCATCTGCAATACATCCCTCATCGCCGCCATTACCCTGGCCGTCCGCCCCGGGCCGGTGGATGTGAAATCCATGAAGAAGCCGGTGATTTTCTTCTTCATTGCCGCCGCCGTCTACTGCTTCGCCGCCTACGGGATGGGCGAGTTCACCCGGCCTCTAGGCATCGTGCTGCTGGCAATGTTCGTATACTACATGGTCGTCACCGTCCGTCAGGGCATCAAAACCCCCGCGCCCCAGGACGAGGAACCCCACGAGGACGGCACGTCCGTCCCTCTGTGGAAGGAGCTGCTGCTCCTGGTGGTTGGCGCGGCGGTCATTGCCGTGGGCGCAAACCTGCTGGTGGACAACGGCACCATCATCGCCAAGGAGCTGGGCGTGCCGGAGACGGTCATTGCTCTGACCTTCGTCGCTCTCGGCACCAGTCTGCCTGAGCTGGTCACTGCCATCACTTCCCTGGTCAAGGGTCACGGCTCTCTGTCCATCGGCAACATCATCGGCGCGAACCTGTTCAATCTGGTGCTGGTTTCCGGCGTGTCTGTCACCCTCGCGCCGTTTGAGGTACCGGTGGGCAAGACCATCCTCGGCATCAATTCCTCCCTGATTCTGGACATGCCGCTGATGATCGTCGTCATGGCGCTGCTGACCGTTCCGGCGCTGACCACCAAGAAGCTCCACCGCTGGCAGGGCATTATGCTGCTGTGCATTTACGCGGCCTTCTGCGCGATTCAGTTTTGGCTGTAAAACAAAATAGCGAAGCGGCGGCGAAGAGAGTTTTCTCTCCGCCGCCGCAGTGCGTTTCCCCCCAAGGTTGATTTTCCGCCGGGCGTGTAGTATAGTTAGAAAGAAGTAACAACGCCCGCTTCGGCAGAAAGGAACGAAAAACCATGACGCGATATGAATTTGAGGTACTTTCCCACCTGGAGCGGAACGGGGCGGGACAATATTCCCTGCGGGCGCTGTCGGATGCGCTGACGATCTCCGGCGGGGAAATCTCCCGGTGTCTGGAGCGGCTGGCGGCGGAAAACCGGATTGCCCGGGACGGGGACACCCTCGCCGTCACGGAAACGGGCCTCGCCGCGCTGGAGCCCTACCGGGTGAAAAGCGCCATCATTCTCGCCGCCGGATTTGGATCCCGGATGATGCCCGCCACCGCCGACCGCCCCAAGCCCCTGGTGACGGTGAACGGCGTGCCCATTCTGGAAACCCTGCTGGGCGCCCTGACGGCGGTGGGGATTCGGGATATTACCATCGTGCGGGGCTACCAGAAGGAATGCTTTGACGCGTTGCTGGAAAAGTACCCCTTCCTGACCCTGGTGGACAACGACATTTACAGTAAGACCAACAACATTTCCTCCGTCATGGCCGTGCTTGATAAGCTGGACGGCTGCTACCTGTGCGAGGCGGATTTATACATCACCAATCCCCAGATCATCACCAAATATCAATACGCCAGCAACATCCTCGGCGCATATTCTCTGGAAACCGACGACTGGTGCTTCCAGATGGACGGAAACGGTCACATCATCAACTATCAAAAGGGAAACACCTTCTGCTACAACTACTACGGCATCTCCTACTGGACGCAAGCGGACAGCGCCCGCCTGCGGGAGGACTTCCGGCAGGTCTATGGGGAAGACGGCGGGAAGGACTACTTCTGGGAATTCATTCCCCTGGTACTCCGGAAGGAGCGCTACGCCGTGGAAATCCGCCGGTGCCGGAAATCGGATATCATGGAGATCGACAATTACTACGAGCTTGCGCAGCTGGATTCCACCTACCGGGCTGCGCCGGACAGGGAGGGAACGCTATGAAATGCTACGAAGGCCACATCCTGACGGTCAATCAAAATAACGACGTCGTCCGCTATCTCGTAGAAGACGGTGGAAAAATCGCATATGTGGGAAATGACCTGCCCGGGCAGTACCGCGCCGCCGAGTATATTTCCCTGGGGGAAAAAGCCCTTATTCCCGCCTTTGTGGACACCCACCAGCACTTCGCGTCCTTCTCCACCTTCCACGCGGGTCTGAACGTCATGGACGCGGCGTCCAACGCCGAGATCATGGAGATGGTGAGGCGGTTCGCGGCGCAGTCCCCGAAAAAGACGCTGATTGCCTTCGGCGCGTCCCCCTACTGCGTGAAGGAGGGGCGGCTCATCAGCCGTCAGGAGCTGGACGCCGTGTGTCCCGACAAGGAAATCATGGTGGTAAAGTATGACGGCCATGCCTGTATCGTCAACTCCAAGCTTCTGAGCGCCATGGAAAGCAAGGTAAAGCACCTTCGGGGCTACCACCCGGACACAGGGGAAATGAATCAGGAGGCGTTTTTCGCCTTTTCCAACGCGCTGACCAATTCCCTGTCCATCCCCGAGCTGATTTATAATATGCAATCGGCGGTGGATTTTCAGGCCAGCCGGGGCATTGGCTGCGTCCACACCGTCAGCGGCGTGGGCTTTGCGGGAGATCTGGACATCACCCTGGAAACGCTCTTTGCCAAGGGGCTGAAAAACGGGTTTCAAATCCGGGTCTTTCCCCAGAGCATGAAGGTAAAGGCGGCCACCAGTCGCAAACTTTCCCGCATCGGCGGCTGCTTTGCCTGCGCCCTGGATGGCTGCTTCGGCTCCCACGACGCGGCGCTGAATGCCCCCTACGCCGACGAGCCTGGCGGCGAGGGCGTGCTGTATTACGACGACCGGAAGGTCATGGATTTCTGCAAGGAAGCCAACCGGGCGGGATTGCAGATCGAGCTGCACGCCATCGGCGACAAAGCGTTCGATCAGGCCTGCCGGGCGCTGAAAGCGGCGCTGGACGACTATCCCAGAGACGACCACCGCCACGGCATCATCCACGACTGCCTGCCCACCCCGGAGGGCATTGCGGTTTGCCGGGATTATCACATCCAGATGCCCATGCAGAGCGCGTTCATCGGCTGGAAGCAGGAGCCGGACGATTACCTCGAACGCATTCTGGGTCATGACCGTCTGGAAAAGCTGAACCCCATCCGAACGTTCCGGGATAATGATATTATGGTATCTTTCGGCTCCGACGCCCCCTGCACCACCCCAGACCCCATCGCCTGGATGGACAGGGCGGTGAACAACGGCAACGCCGGTCAGGCGGTCTCCGTTCAGGACGCCCTGCGGATGTGTACCTACAACGGCGCCTGGGCAGCCTTTGACGAAAAGGCGCGGGGCAGCCTGGAAGCCGGAAAAATCGCGGATATGGCGGTGCTGTCGGAAAACCCGTACACCGTTCCCAAGGACAAGCTCAAGGATATTCGGGTAGAGCGGCTGTACCTGGGCGGAAAGCCCTACGAAAGCTGCCGGGAAAATATTATCCCCATGATGCTCCGGGGGCTGACCTCCCGGAACAAGGCGTAAAGGCGGGTTCCTATGACGAAACACGAATTTTACATTCTCAACGACCTGTATAACGGCAAGCAGGGGCGCGGCGGCTGCACGTCGGACATTAGCCGCACCCGCGCGCTGGACGATCAGGCCGCCATCAACGCCCTGACGGACGCGGGGCTGATTGCCCGGGACACCGGCGCGTTGACCGAGGCGGGTCTCAGGGCGCTGGAACCCTACCGGGTGGACAACGCGGTCATTCTGGCGGCGGGCGCCTCCACCCGATTCATCCCCCTCTCCTTAGAGCAGCCCAAGGGTCTGTTCGAGGTCAAGGGAGAACGGCTGATCGAGCGCCAGATCCAGCAGCTGAAGGCCGCCGGAATCGACGACATCACGGTGGTTCTGGGCTACAAAAAGGAAATGTTCTTCTATCTGAAGGAGAAGTACGGCGTCAAATTCGTCATCAACGACGCATTCAACATCAAGAACAACATCGAAAGCCTGTACCTCGCCCGAAACGAGCTGAAAAACACCTATGTCTGCGTCAGCGACAGCTATTTTGTGGAAAATCCCTTTAACCGCTTTGAATACCAGACCTTTTACGCGGGACTGTCCGTCAGCGAAGCGGTGAACGAGCTGTACGTGGACACGGACGGCGACGGCAGAATCATCCGGATGGAAGAACACCGGGACGCGGGGCGTGTGCTGCTGGGGCATTCCTTCTGGCGGGAAGCATTCTCCGACGCCTTCCTCGCCCTGGCGGAAGCCGACCGGGAGGTCGGCCGCTATCACGCCTGCTTCTGGGAATGGCTGGTGAAGGACTACCTTTCCCAGCTGCCGCCCATGTATTACAAGGAATACACCCCCGGCACGATCTTCGAGTTTGATTATTTCGAGGAGCTGCGCCAATTCGACACCCAGTACCTGAGCCACACCCACAGCGGCATTATCCGGAACATCAAGCTGGTATTCCGGTGCGACGAGGAAGACATTGCGGACTTCCGGAACGTCAGCGAGGGCATGACCAACACGTCCTTCATTTTCAAGATCGACGGCGTGGACTACATCTACCGCCACCCGGGGGACGGCACCGACAGCATCATCAACCGCCGCAACGAGAAGACCTCCCTCATAAAGGCAAAGCAGCTGGGCATTGACCCCACGTATATCTACGCGGACGTCAACGAGGGGTGGAAAATCTCCCAATTTGTCCCCCAATTCCGGGAGCCGGACTACGGAAGCTTTGCCGATTCTAAAAAGGTGCTGTCCGTCCTGCGGAAGCTCCATGCTTCGGACGTAAAAGTGGACTACGGCATGCGCCCCTGGGAGGACGCCCTGAACATGCGGAAGCTGCTGACAGAGAAAGACCCCAACTGCTTCGCCGCCCACGAAGCGCTGAAAGCAAAAATCGGCAGACTTTACCAGATGACCCTGGGCGACGGGGTGAAAAAATGCTTCTGCCACGGCGACACCTACCGTCCCAACTGGATGCTCCTGCCTGACGGGGACGTATATCTCATCGACTGGGAGTACGCGGGCTTCTCCGACCCCGGAATTGACGTGGGCTACTATATTGTAGATGCCATGTACGACTTCCCGGAGGCGGAACGCTTCATCAAAGAATACCTGGGAAGCGGATACAACGCATCCGGCCGCTTCCACTACATGGCCTACACGGCCATCATCGCCTATTACTGGTTCGTCTGGGCGCTTTATCGGGAGTCCTGCGGCGCGGATATGGGGCAGTCGCTGGAAAGCTGGCACACCATGGCAGAAAAATACGCAGATCACCTGCTGGGGGAATAAAATTCTCTCCCAGCCCCATCCATCACATCCCCACCCCCGCCGGGGGCTGTCGAAGTCTGACAGCCCCCGGTGGGTTATTTGTTTTCTACCCTGTCCAATTCAAAGTGCCTCCCCCAGCTCCGTTGTTTTCCGGAAAAGAAACCGCCAAATTACCCCCGTATCATACTTTGGCATGATTTACATTTTCTGGCGATTATGTATAATATAGATAAAATGGTGTCGGAATGCATATAGTGTGGGGCGCAGTCCCCGGCATCGGAAAGGAGGGAGAACGTGACCGGAAATATTGTTGTAAAGCCATCCGTTCAGCAGCGGTTTGACGGCTTTATGCAGCGCGGGCGCGTTCTCTTTTTCAGCGCGCCCTGCGGCTTCGGAAAAACCGCGCTGGCGGACGCCCTGCTCTCCGGGCGGAATGTGCTGCGGCTGAATGCGAGCGCGGCGGATTTTGCCCTTCCCGCCCCTTCGGATGGGTGGGATATCCTGCTTATCGACGATTTCCAACAGATCTCGTCGGACGACAACGGTCAGGCGCTGTGCGAGCTGATCCGCTCCGACCCGGGCAAACGCTTCCTGCTTCTCTCCCGGGGCGCGCCGCCCGGATATCTGACGGCGTTCCAGTATTCCGGCCTGATGACCACGCTGGAGGCCGACGACCTGCTCTTTGACCGGGAGGATATCCGCAAATACTTTTCCGGCTGCGGCGTCGCCGTGACGGACAGCGAGATCAGCGGCATTTTGACAGAATCCGTCGGCTACCCTCTGGGCGTCGCCGTCACCGCCCGGTGCATGTCCGGCGGAAAGCCCTTCAGCCCGGAAATCGTGGCGCGGGCATTCCGGGAGGTGTTCTCCTATTTCGAGGACACGATTTACCGGCGGTTTGATCTTCCCGTGCGGCAGTTTCTGCTGGAGCTGGCGCCCTTTGAGCGGTTCAATCTGGAAATGGCGCGGATGGTCAGCGGCGACCCCCATGTGGGCAACCGTCTGGACTGGCTCCTGAACCACACCACCATGCTCCGCTATGATGACGTGCAGCACTTCCGCTTCTGGCCGCAGTTCCGCGACTTTCTTCTGTGGGAGATGGCGCGGGAATACAGCGAGGAAAAGCGTCGGGCGCTTTTCAGCCGGGGCGCGCTCTACTATGAGCTGAAAGAGGATTACGCCCACGCTCTGGAATGCTACACCAAATGCGGCGACCACGCCAAGGTTTCCGAGCTTCTCGTCCGCAACGCGGAGCTGCACCCCGGCATGGGGCATTACAGTGAAATGGAAAAATATTACCGCAGTCTCCCGGAAGCGGAGATCGCGGCTTCACCCGCGCTGATGCAGGGCATGAGTATGCTCTGCGCTCTGGCCATGGATTACGACGGCTCCCAGCGTTGGTATCAGGAATTGCAGGCATTCGCCAATCGGTGCGGCAAGGACGATGCCGCAGGCAAGCAAGCCCGCAGCCGCCTGGCGTGGCTGGACATCTCCCTGCCCCAGCGTGGCGTGGAGGGTTTGACGGAAACCATCCCCGCAGTGTTCCGGCTGATGACCAGCAAAGAGGTATCCCTCCCGTCCTTCTCCGTCACCAGCGCCCTGCCCAGCATCATGAACGGCGGCAAGGATTTCTCCGTCTGGAGCAAGCGGGACGACCTGCTCTACCAGACGCTCCGCATCCCGGTGGAGGCCGTACTGGGGCGGGACGGCGTCGGCCTTGCCGACTGCGCCATCGCCGAAAGCAAGTTTGAAAAGGGCGAGAACATCACCGGCCGGATGCTGACCATCGTACCCCGCATCAGCGAAATTCATCAGCGCGGCACGCCGGACATGGAGTTCGCCGTCAACGGTCTGCTGGCCCGGAGCCTGCTGGCCACGGGGCAGAGCGAGGATGCACGGCGCACCATCGAATCCCTCCGGGAGAAATTCGCGGAGGAGGGGCAGGATCGGTTCCTCCCCAACATGGACGCCATGCTCATTAGGATCGCCCTTCGCACCGGCGACCTGGACTGCGCTGACACCTGGTACCGGGAAAAGGCGCCCAGAAATCCCATGCGGATCAACATTATGAAGCGCTACCAGTACCTCACCCAGGCCATGGTGGAGCTGGCGGATGGAAAGCCGGGGGCGGCGATGCTGACCCTCTCCCCTCTGGAAGCCTACATCCAAAGCTGCGGGCGGCACATCGACGGCATCCACCTGAATGTCCTCACCGCCATTTCCTTGTACAGAAGTAAGGACGAGGCCTGGCGTCAGCGCCTGACCGACGCGCTGGACGCCGCGGCGGAATACCGCTTCATCCGAACCGTCAGCGTCTACGGCGCGGCGGTGCTGCCATTGCTTGAAAAGCTAGACTGGAGCGGCAGCACCCGATGGCGCAAGCAGCTGATGGATGATGTGCGGCTGCAAGCGGCCTACTATCCCCGCTTTCTGGAGCCGCGCCTTGCCCCGGCGGACGCCCTGACGCCCACGGAGATGCAGATCCTGCATCTGATCTGCGCCGACAAGAGCAACGCGGAGATCGGGCAGATCATGGATATCAAGCTGCCCACGGTGAAGACCCACGTGAGCCACATTCTGGATAAACTGGACGTCAAGCGGCGAAGCGAGGCAAAAACCGCCGCGAAGCGTCTACGCCTTATCTCGGAGGAGCTGTAAACCTCGCCCGGCTCTCCGGGCTGACGATAGAACGTTACCACTTTTTTCACGCAGGAGGTTCCTATGAAAAGAAGAGTTTTGAGTCTGATCATGGCGTTGGTCATTCTTCTCACCATGCTGCCCACGTCGGCGCTGGCGCAGGAGATGGAGACGTCCGCCGCGAGCGCGCCCGTGGCGGACACCAAGGGTGCTCCCAAGGTGACCGACCCCACCGCCGCACCCACTACGGCCGGTACGACCCCGGCGGATACCACGCCCACCGTGGCCGCCACGACCCCCATGGAAAGCACCGTCCCGGCCACCGCGGACGGCACGCTTGCTGCTGAGGGGAAGGTTGCGCCCCAGAACGGCGAGGGGATTGCGGTGTATAGCAGCGGCCCCGTGGCGAAGGTCGGCGATACGGAGTATGATACGCTTGAAGAAATTCTGGGCGTTATGGAGCCGGTCGAGATAACTCTGCTCGACGATGTCTCAGAAGCCCTCGCTGTCTATGCTACAACAACGATTAACATGGATGGCCACACCATCTCCAGCGACATCGAGGCATATGACAGCCTGACACTGACGAATGGCACGGTCAAGGGTAATATCACTGTCGATATATCTGATGATGGCGCATTCACCATGACCGCCCCCGCCGACGCCGCGGCTGCCATTGACGGCGGACTGAACGTAGTCAGCGGCTCCTGCTCTGTCAGCGGCGCGAAGATCGGCGTAAAGGGTGCCCTGACCTTTGACGGCGATGATCTGGTCATCACCGGCACAGAGAAGGCCGTTGAACTGACTAGCGAGGCCGAGCCTGCCAGCAAGACGTTCTACGGCTCCACCAGTGTAGACGGCGAAACCACCGAGGAAGCCACGTTTGACACCGATACATATAAGGTAAGCGGCGAGGTCGCAAAGAAGCTGACCAACAAGCTGTCTGACAATGTCACACCTCCCGCGCAGGCGTCCGTGACACTGGATTCCACCGAACGGAATGTAACGGCTGGCGAAACCGTCACGTTCACCGCGACCTACACCGGCACAGGCACGCTGGACGCTTATATTCAGAAAAACGGGCAGGATGAAAATGTTGCCGTGACTCTGGAAAAGGCCGAAGACGGCACCTATACAGTCTCCGCCAAGATTGGCGCTGAGACACCCACCCGCGATTATACACTGTACGTTTGCGAGGTGAACAACAGCTTTGTGCAGGCGAAAGCCACCATCCACGTCACGGCTTTGACCCCCGTGGCCGAGGTGAACGGCAAGCGGTATGCCCTCCTGAACAACGCATTTGCCGCAGCAAACGACGGCGACACCGTTACGATGCTGGCGAACCATACGACGGATTGGGAAGCCGTCAATGCGGGCGATGAATCCACGCTGGCCATCGTCACCAAAAAGCTGACGCTGGACTTGAACGGCAAGACGGTGGATTACCTCATGGTGGGCGGCATAGCGTTTGACGAGGAGACGCAAACGATAACCGCTGTCTACCCCGGCAACCTGACCGTTATGAGCAGCCGCGAAGGTGGAACTGCGGCAAGCACGATCAACGCTCTCGATTTTGTAAAAGGTACGCTGGACATTCAGAGCGGTCAGATTGGAGATTATGGTGAAAGCGGACTTACCTGCAACGGGGACAGCGGCAGCGTGACCATCAGCGGCGGTACGGTGCTTGGCCTTACGGTAGGCGATGGCGCTTCCGTCACCGTCTCCGGCGGCACATTGCACGGGGGCAACTGGTTCAACGACGGTACACTGAACATCACGGGCGGCACGTTTAGCGATGTATCCTTCCTCAACAATGGCGGAACCATCGCCATCAGCGGCGGTACGTTCGGTGCAATTACGAATAATGACGCAAGCACCCTCATTCCGCCCATGCTCCTGCTGGCAAAGGGCTATGCCTTCTATGACCAGTATGACGACACGTTGAAAGACGGCAGCGTGCGCGATGCGCTGAAAAATGTGACGGTCAAATCGCACACCCACGCCATCGAAAACGGCAAGTGCGCCTGCGGCCTTACGGCGACCGTCAGCGACAGCAAGGGCGACTTCTACAACACCTTGCAGGCCGCGCTGGACGCGGCGGCGAAGGACAGCACCATCCAGTGGGTGCAGCCGGAGCAGGATCTGACCGAACAGGTCACGTTCGACGCGGCAGACGCGGTGGTCACGGTACGGATGAACGGCAAGACCCTGACCGCCCCGAACAACGATGCTCCCGCGGTGACCGTATCCGGCGGCACGCTGATCTTCGCGGACGCGGCGACGATCAGTATGCCTACGACCGCCGACCCCTATAATCAGACAATTACCTATGCCGTTTCCATCAGCGGCGGCAAACTGGTCTTCCAAGGCAAGCTGACCGCAGAGGGCGGCGTATTCAACATTCCCGGAAATCGCACTGTGCAGATGCCTGCGGTTTATGCCAATGGCGGCGAGTTGGATCTCCAAGGCGATCTGGATCTGAAGAGCGGCCTGACGATTTCCGGAAACGCAAAGCTGACCCGGAAACTGACCAAAGGCACATTCCGGACAGATTACATGGAGGGTGACCGGCTGTCGGTCACGGGCGCGAGTAACTACAAGTATCTGGAATATCTGCTGGAAGACGGTTACGCCTTTGTCGATAAAGACGACCACAACGTATTCAGATGTGTAAGTTCCTTCAAATCCTGGAGCGGCAGTGATGTTACCATCGTGCCGCATGAGCATACATGGGGGCCGGAAGGCGAACTCTATTCCTGTACCGCGTGCGGTAAGTCCTGCGGACATCCCGACGGCTACCCCGACGGCAAATGCCCCATCTGCGGGAAGCCCTGCCCCCACGATATGGCGGATCAGAGCTCGACGGATTTCCACTATTATTGTAGATATTGCGGTAAGCAAATGTTTGCGAGGATCCAGACGGATACGTATAAGTGGTCGTTCTTTCCCAACCTCAAGGACGCAATGGCGGCGGCCGAGGACGGCCAGACCATTGTGCTGCTGGATGACATCGATAATTCCGATCAAACCGCAGCTGTTACCGGCAACGGCAAAACCGTTACGCTGGATTTGAACGGCCATACGATCACCGACGGCTGGATTTATGTCGGAATTAGTGAAGATGATTGGAACGACCAAACCTCCAGCATGTTGAAGATCATCGGCAGCGGCAGCTTTACAACCAGCG
Source organism: uncultured Oscillospiraceae bacterium (assembly GCA_934572365.1). Taxonomy (GTDB): domain Bacteria; phylum Bacillota; class Clostridia; order Oscillospirales; family Oscillospiraceae; genus Faecousia. The sequence continues at coordinate 4,503 of CAKTKX010000014.1, read as the reverse complement.
GCATCCTCGGCGTTGGATATAAAGCCACGCTGGATTTGAGCGGCTGGGCCGGCGGCACGATCTCCGGTGTGAGCCTGAGTAAGAACGGTAACGAACAGCCGAACCCCGAAAGCCTGCTGATTGTCAGCGAAAATATCGGCACCATTGGCACTTTGGGATTTTATAACTGGCCGTCAAGCGGCATAAAGACCAAGCTGACCGGCGGCACCTATGGCAGTATTACGATCACAACGCATGTCAACGATGGTGAACCATACAGCAGTATGCTTGCGCCGGGTTATGCGTTCCAGTACGTCGGCACAGGTGATTATGTAAACTACGCGGAGACCGCGACCAATCAGGGCAATACCATCAAAAACGTCAAGGTCGTTAAGTGTACCCACGGCGGCACGAACGGCTTTGACTTTGGCGCCACCAACTGCCCCTACTGCAACGCGCCCGCGGTGGCGCAGACGGCCTTGCAGAATGTCGAGGGCGACCCGTGGCGGAACTTTGCCGACTTGCAGACTGCCCTTGACGCGGACAGAGCCGGCGGCTCGACCCTCAGTCTGCTGACCGACGTGACCGGCGATTATACCATCGACGGCACGCAGGACACGGGACTTGACCTGAATGGCCATTCCATCACGGGCACGGTGACGGTCAAGGGCATCAAGGGTGACTATATCACCACCACCTTGAGCAACACGGAAAACACGACCACAGCCAGCATTGATAAGGTCGTTGCTTGCGATGGTGCGGAACTCGCCGGGTCGAAATATCCTGCCGTGATCGGCGAATTGACGTTGGCAGAGGGCGCGACGTGGAAAACGATTCTGAATGACACAGCACTTGGATACAAGGTGCTCAACGCGGACGGCACCCACAAGTGGTACGCCCCGGAGGATGTCAACGGCTCGCAGTTGAACAATGTTATCATCAATAGACTGCCCATCACCTCCAAGACCCTGTATCTGAAGGTCGGTGGCAAGAACCTGACCGGCAACCCGAAGGTGGAGCGCGGCACGACCGTCCAGCTTTGCGCCTACTGCAATACCAGCGGCGCAAGTGTGAACTTCTTCGTCGGAGAACGCGGGAGCGACGGCATGTACAGTTTCTCCAAGCTGACAAGTGAATATAAGAAAATCGGCTCCACATGGTATTACGTCGCGGAGTGCAACTTCAACAAAATCGGTGAGCATGGGATTTATTTCACTGCCAGCAAGGACGGCTATTCGGTATCGAGCGAACTCAGAACGCTGACCGTCACCAAGCTGAATCTCAGCAAAGCCGTAATCACGTTCCCCAACGGCAATGAAAGTGTCTATCAGCCTTATAACACCACCACCGGCGTGCCGCCCTATGTTGTAACGTACAACGGCAGCGAGCTGAAAGCGGGAGTTGATTACACCGTCGTCAGCGGCGATTCCCGTTCCACTGTCGGCACCGCCACTCTGACCATCAAGGCGACAGACGACGGCGACTACACCGGCCAGAAAACCGCCAGATGGACGGTCGCAGCTCACAAAGCAACGATCTCGGTCGGCGACATCATAAAGGTATACGATGGCACAACAGACCTGCCCGCAAACGCGTCGATAAAGTTTAAGAGCGCGGATTCCCGCTATGCTCCTTCCGGCGGGCCACTTCCTCTGGTGGCTGGTGAGGATTACCAGATACTCAATGCCAGTTATGATTCCGCCAATGCAAGTGAGGACGAAAAGACCATCTCCTTCACCATTAAGCTGACGGATAGGAACTATACCTTTGAAGACGGCACGACGCAAAAGGACTTTGTGCTGAACGGCGCGGACACGGATGGTATCTTCGCCATCAACAAAGCCGATGCGCCCACGAATATCCAGCCCGGCACGCTGAACGTGATCAACGGCACCACGCTGACGTACACCTACAATTTCAGCCAGCTGCTGCCCGAACTGTCCAAGGGCGAGTACGGCACGGTATCTTACAAACACGTGAGTGTCACCGGGCTTGCACAAGGGTATGACGTCGTTGGCACAGCCCGCGTAAACGAAACAACCGGCGCTCTGACGCTGCCGTTCAGTTCCGTATGGAACGTAAGTCAGCTGCCGCCCGGCAGCGTCGCTGGAATTGTCAATGTCTATGTCTACACGCAGAACTTCCAGCCCTTCGTTCTGGTGCTTGACCTCTACCCGATTGACCAGATCAAGCCCGTGGCGGATGGCGACATCACCGCGTCGGAGATCACCTACGGCGACGAGCTGAGCAAGAGCGAAATTTCGGGCGCGATGAAAGACCCCGACACCGGAGAAACCGTCAACGGCACCTTCGCGTGGAAGGACGGCACAGTCACGCCCAACGCAGGCAGCTGCCCTGCCGAGTGGACGTTCACCCCGGACGAATCTTACGGCGGCATTTATGCAACCGTAACCGGCAGAGTGAATGTCCTGGTCAATCAGGTAACGATACCCGAGGGAACGGTTACCGTAAAGCAAAAGGGTACGCTGTACTATACCGGCAGCGAGCAGGTTGCCGAGATAGAGATCACGGGAGCCGAAAATCTGGACGCGAAATTCGAGTACGCCATAAAAGAATCCTACGTCCATAATCCGACGGTACCGGCGTTCACCGAGGCAGGTACGTACCGGGTACACTATATGGTGACTTCTCAGAATTACGACATACCCTCCGGTTGGTTCACCGTGACCATCGCCCCGCTGCCGATCAGCCTTCTCTCCGTCGACAGTATTTCCAAGGCCTACGACGGCAACGCAAACGTCATGCTTTCCGCGGACAAGCTGACGTTCTTCAGCAAGGCGGCGAATGTCTGGAATATCAAGCTCCCCGATACGGCGCTTACCTTCTCTGACGCCCAATTTACCATGAAGCAGGCGGACGGGCGCTATCTGCCCTCGCCGGAGGCCGGAGGCGGAAAGGCGTTTTCCTTCACCATGACGCTTGCGAACGACAACTATGTGCTTGAACGCGAGCCGGAAGGCACCAAAACGGTCAGCAACACTTTTGCAACCGACGATACGACCCGTTTCACCATCACCAAGGCCGCCGCGCCCGCGAGTATCCCGAACGGCGCGCTGAACGTGATCAACGGCACGATATTGGACTATACCTACGATTTCAAGTCTCTCTTGCCCACTGCGCCCACAGGCGAATACGGCACGGTAAACTATACGTTGGTACAGCCGTTTAACCTAAGCACGGGATACGCGGTCTATGACGAATCGGCATTGAAATTTGAAAACGGCGTTCTGACGCTGCCGCTCCAGACGACAGGCGGCACGCAAACCGGCAAGATCGGAACCGTCACGGTCACGGTTACCACGGGCAACTACCAAGACTTCACCCTGATGCTTGATCTTAACGCAGTAAACAAAATCAAGCTGACGCCGGGCGACATCAGCTGCACCGAGATCACCTACGGCCAGACGCTGAATGAGAGTACCATCACCGGCACCATGTACGCCGTGGATGACGAGGCAAAAACGACGCCAATTCCCGGTACGTTCCACTGGGAGCAACCGACCGAGATTCCCACCAACGGCCAGAAATTCGTGTTTGTCTTCATTCCCAACGAGAACAAATACGACACCTACACCGGCGAGTTGGCCATCAAGGTCAACCCCAAGTCCATCGAAGGAGCAGAGGTCACGGTCACGAACCCGACCTACGACGGCTATGCTTGGCCTTATCCGGCCGGGGTCAAGGTCGTGTTGGATGGCAAGACGCTGCAATATCAGGTAGATTACACGTATCCGACTCTGAATTCCCCGGCGATAAATGCCGGCGGTTCCCACACCGTGACCATTCAGGGCATTGGCAACTACACCGGCACAATCGAGAAGTCCTGGACGATCGAACTCAGGAACGTACCGCATCCTACCCTTACGGTTGAAGACGGTGTCTACAACAATGGCAACGAGGTCAGGCCGACCATTACCCTCACAGATGACCGGGGCAAGACCATCGACCCGAAGGAATACGCCGTCGAATTCGAGAACAACACCGGCGCCGGTACCGGCACCGTGACCATCACCGATAAGGACGGCGGCAACTACATCCTCGGTAAGGCCAGCACGACCTTCACCATCGCCAAGGCTCCCGCGCCCACGCTGACTGCCCATCAGGTCACCCAGAAGTACACCCTGAAAACGAAGCAGACCATCACCCTGCCCGACCTGGAGAGCCTCGGAATGCCCAGCGACGCGCAGGTACCCGGCACGGATGCGTTCCACAGCGGTTCTTATTCTCCCGAGGGCAAGATTGAGAACGGTTGGGGCGTTGATGTGGACACCGGCGCGATCACCTACGCTCTGGCGGACGGCACCGCCGCTGGCGACGTCATCACCTTCACCCTTCTGGTTCGCTCCAAGAACTATGAGGACGCCACCGTCACGGTCAAGCTCACCCTGACGGAGCGGGACGCGCCCATTCTGACCCTGCCGGAAAGCATCACCGTGGACTACACCGGCGCGGAAATTCCCGTCAGCGCGGTCACCGGCAAGCGCGCCGCCTTTTACGGCAAGG
>CAKTKX010000013.1 GCA_934572365.1 uncultured Oscillospiraceae bacterium | reverse complement strand
CGGCTTCCAGCGCCAGACCCGTCGCGCCGAACTGGCTGGCGGGATATACGCTGTCGGCGTAGATGCCGGCGGGGCCGCCGGTGGCGTACACCACGTTTTTGCACCGGACCAGCAGATAGCGGTCTTCCGCCGACTGCGCCTTCGTGTTCAGGCAGAGAAGACCCAGCACCCTTTCTCCGTCGCTGACGATCTTGATCACCTGGGTGTTGTCCAGCATAGGGACGCCCTTGGCGGTGACCGCCGCTTCCAGCTTTTCCGTCATCTGCTTGCTGGTGTAGGGGCCGACGCTGGTGGCGCGGCGGCGGGGATCATGATCTGTTTTGTAGCCGATATACTCGCCGTAGCGGTTTCGGGGGAAGGGAACCCCCAGCTCCGCCAGCTTGAGAAAGCCCTGGGTGGACAATGCGGCCTCGCAAAGGGCAATGTCGCCGTCCACACACTGACCGCTAAACAACGTCTCGGCCATTTCCCGGACGCTGTCGGGGTCGCCCCCGGACAGGGTCAGCTTGTAGTAGGTCTGCTTGTCACTGCCGGTATTTCGGCTGGTACCGGCGGTGCGCTTTTCCGTAATCAGCAAAATATCCTGCCGGCCGTATTGCCATAGCCGGTCGGCTGCGTTGTAGCCGGCTGCGCCGGTACCGACGATGGCTGTGTTGCAGCGCAGAACCCTTGCGGAGAAATTACCTGCGTTGAATCTTTCTTCGGTCATAGCACTGTTCCTTACAGACGGGGAATGTGGAAGCCGCCGTCAATGTCGATGTAGTTTCCGGTGGAGTACAGGAATTTGTCGCTGCACAGGGCGCTGACTGCGTTGGCCACGTCCTCGGGCTGCCCCCAGCGGGCGATGGGGAAGGTACCCTTGGCAATGAGATCGTCGTATTTTGCCTTTACCGTGCCGGTCATGTCGGTGGCGATGACGCCGGGACGAACCTCGTGAACCAGAATTCCCTCGCAGGCCAGACGGTCGGCGTACAGCGTGGTCAGCATGGACACACCTGCCTTGGATACGCAGTATTCGCCCCGGCTGATGCTGGAGACCACGGCGCTGCAGCTGGAAACGTTGACGATCACGCCCTTGCGCCCGCCCAGAGGCTCCTGACGGATCATCTGCTTCGCCACAGCCTGGGTCAGGAACATGTTGCCCTTGGTGTTGATGCCCACGACACGGTCAAAGCTCTCTTCGCTCATTTCCAGAAGGTCGGCGCGCACCTTGGGCGCCACACCGGCGTTGTTCACCAGGGCGTCAATCCTTCCGAAGGCGGCGACTGCGCCCTCCACAATTTTCAGACGGTCGTCGTGATCGCCGATATTTGCCTGAATGTAAACGCAGTCAATGCCCAGGGCTTTCAGCGCGTCCAGCGCATCCTGGTTCTTTTCCTGGACGCCGGTGGCGACCATTACGATGTTATAACCGTCCAGACCCAGCTGCCGGGCAATGGCAAAACCAATGCCGCGGCTGGATCCGGTAACGATTGCAGTTTTTTTCATAGTAGAATCCTCCTAAGATACTGTTTGAGAAGGCTGCCGAAAGGGTACTTCTTCTGGAAAATCAATCCTGGGTCAGTACAACTTTGATGCTGCCGCTCTTGGGATCCAGCGCGGTTTCCAAAGCTTGCTGTAGCTGCGCCATGGGGAAGGTGTGGGTTATGAACTTATCCATGGGCAGATCCCGTGCGGAGGCGATGGCGATGGGGAAGTCCCAGCAATAGCCCTGGGCGCCCTGAATATGGATCTCGTGGGTCACCAGACGGCTGGCGGGGAAGGTGACCATGGGCTTTTCGTAGATGCCCACGATGGTGGCGGTGCCGTTGGCCTTCAGGGTCATGATCGCCTGAATGAAGCAGCTCTCCCGGCCTACGCACTCAAAGCTCTTGTCCACGCCCTTGCCGCCGGTCAGACGGAAAACCTCTTCTTCCAGATCGATCCGGCCGCTGTTGACGGCGTCGGTGGCGCCGACCTGCAGCGCCATTTCCAGACGGGCGTCGGAGAAGTCGGCAATGATGATTCTGGCGGCGCCGCTGCGGCGGCACATGGCGGCGACCATCATGCCGATGGCGCCTGCACCGATGATCAGAACGGTTTCCCCCAGACGGATATCCGCCCGGCGGACGGCATGGGTCGCCACGGACAGAGGCTCGATCAACGCGCCGGTCTTGTAGCTTAAGTATTCGGGCAGCTCATAGACGTAAGGCTCCTTGACCACCACATAGTCCGCCATGGCGCCGTCGCCCCGGCGGTAGGTGTAGCTGATATGCTCGCAGTAGCCGTAATTGCCGTGGCGGCAGGCGTCGCACTTTCCGCAGACGATGCACGGCTCCACGGTGACCCGCTGGCCGACCTTGGCATTGGTGACTTCGCTGCCGATGGCGACCACGTCACCTGCGAATTCGTGGCCGATGGTCACGGGCAGGGGGGCGGAGGGGTGCAGCCCCCGGGCAATGTGCAGGTCGCTGCCGCAGATGGCGCTGGCGCGAACCTTTACCAGCACCTCATCGGGGGCAAGCCCCTTGATTTCTTTTTCCAGAAAATGGGTTTTAAAAGGCTCGTATACCTCGCCCACATGATTGGTAATAGGAAACATAGAAGAAACTTCCTTTCTGTTTGAAATTAAGTAAGTCCTTTTCCGGTAAAATATTCTTTCAGGTAGCGCAGGCCGTTGGCGGCCAGCTGATCCGGCGCTTCATGTACGTCGATCCAGCTGCTGTCCAGCCCGTGGGGAGCAAAGGTTTCCATGGTGATGTGACCGTCGTAGCCGAACTGCACCAGAAGATCCATCACGCTGTCCCAGGGGACAATGCCCTGCCCGGGTGCGCCGCGGTTGTTGGCGCAGGCGTGAAAGTGGAACACTTTTCCGGATTCCAGAGCGTTTTTCAGGGACGCCAAAAGATCCTTTTCTTCCAGGCAGGCGTGATAGGTATCATAGTGAAGTCCGACATTGGCTCTGTCGATGTCCTTGAGCATGTCCAGAATCTGCCCCGCAGTGTTGGCAACGCTGGTGCGGTAACGGTTCAGCGGTTCCAGCGCGAGGGTGATGCCGCAGTCTTCGGCAATGCGGGAAAGCGCCTGAATGCCTGTCACAGCCCGCTCCCACTCGGCTTTTTTCTCCTCCGGGGACAGCCAGTGCCGTTTTCCGCCGCCGGCATACAGCGGACCGCAGAAAACGCTGGCGCCTAATGCCTGTCCGGTTTTCAGGCAGTCGGTCAGGTACGCCATGGTAGCGCTTCGGACGGCGGGATCCTCGCTGGAAAGGTCTCTTCCCGGCCCCATCGCGGCGCAAAGGGAAACGGCCAGACCGGTATCCCGTATTTCGTCGGCCAGGGCGGGGGAGACGGTGGGGACGGTCATGGGCAGCTCCACGGCGGTGAAGCCCAGCTCGGCAGCCCGGGTGGGCTTGCCGAGACAGTCGTCATTCAGCCCTGCGCACCAGTTCCAAAGGTTGATACCAAATCGGTTCATAGTCCATTCCTTCTAAAGGGTTAGTTGGTGGAACGGCGGATAATCAGGTCGTAGGCCATCACGTAGCTGTTCGCGGGGGGCAGAACGCCATGCTCCTCCTTGTAGCGAATCTGACGGATCACGCTTTTGGCAGCGGTGGCGCCGATCTCCCGGAAGGGCTGCGCCATGGTGGAAAGGGGAGGCTCCACCATGGATGCCATGGCAACGTTATCAAAGCCAAGCACGGAAACGTCCGCCGGGATGCGCTTGCCGAGATCGTGCAGCGCGTGCATGATGACGAAGGCCTTGGGGTCGCTGGAGGCAAAAATGGCATCCGGGGGCTGGGGCAGCTCCATAAGCGCCCGGGTCAGATGGTAGAAGCACTCGGCGCCGCTGGTTTCCCGCATAACGAGATGTTCGTCATAGGGAAGGCCGGCATCCTTCAGCGCGTCGCAATAGCCGCGATACCGTTCCCGGTAGAAGATCAGCTCTTCCCGCCCGTAGGCAAAGGCAATCCGCTTATGGCCGGTACGAATCAGGTAACGGGTGGCGTCATAGCCCGCATGGTAATTGTCCACGCTGATGGTTTCAATCTTGCCCACATCCTCCGGCTGAAAGCGGTTTACCATCACCAGAGGAAAGCCCTGATTGTGAAGATCATGGATGCCCTTTTCACTTCCGTAGGCGGAACAGATGATAAAACCGTCGGTCTGTCGGGTTTTCATCATTTCGATGTGCGCCATTTCGATGGCCTCGTCCTCGTCTGTGTTGCACAGAACGACGCTGAAGCCGCTCTTCCGGGCGGTGTCCTCCACGCCCCGGACGATCAGCGGGATCATCAGGTTTTCGATGGCCGGAACCATCAGGCAAATGGTATTGCTGTGTCCGAGCTTGAGACTTTTTGCTACGGCGTTCGGCCGGAAATTTGTCTTTTCAACCGCGGCCAGTACCCGCTGACGGGTTTCCTCATTGACATAGGATTTTCCGTTCAGCACCCGGGAAACCGTGCTGGTGGACACGCCGGCCACTTCGGCCACATCTTTCATTCCTACCATTTGTCTGATCCTCCGATGTACGGAACCTCTGAATAAATCGTCTGCGACTGTGAGCGGATCTTTTCCGCCCACTCTTCGGCATCGAAAACGGGAAATACACAAAGTATTCCTCCGTTTTCGATGCCTCGATTGGCCGAAAAATCTCTCGCTCACAGCTCTTGCCGATTTAATCAGAGCTTCCTTAATAAAATGATTATCACGCCGGAAGGGAAATCAGTCGTTATCCCAGTATACGGTAGCACCGCGATGCGCGGAGGTGCAATGCTTTCTGTACAGCTGGAGCCAGCCTGTGGCCGGTTTATTGACGCGCTTCCATTCTGCCTTGCGGCGTGCGAATTCCTCTTCGGACACGTCTGCATTCAAAGTACGTGCTTCGATGTCGATGTGAATCATATCACCGTTGCGAATCAGAGCCAGGGGGCCGCCTTCATATGCTTCGGGGCTTACGTGGCCGATGGCAAGGCCGCCGGTGGCACCGCTGAAGCGGCCGTCGGAAACCAGTGCCAGAGATTTGCCCAGACCCTTGCCCAGGACGGCAGCCATGAAGGTCTCCATATGGGGCATTCCGGGGCTTCCCTTGGGACCCTCGTAGCGGATGATGACCACGTCGCCTGCCACGATCTCGTCGCGGAGAATGGCGTGCCATGCTTCATCCTGGCTGTCGTAGCACTTGGCGGGGCCGCTGAAGACCCAGGCGGCGGGATCGACGGCGCTGAACTTGACAATGGCGCTGTCGGTGCCGATGTTGCCGTGAAGGACGGCCAGACCGCCTTCCGGATTGATGGGGTCGGAAACGGGGTGAATCACATCTGTGTTTTTGTTTTCTGCCATGGCGGCCTTATCGCCGATGGTGCCGAACATGCCCTTGGCATGGACATCGATCTTTCCGGCGGCGGCCAGCTCCTTGACCACTGCGGGGAGACCGCCGGCGGCGTCGAACTCTTCCATGGTGTAAGTGGGGTGATTGGGGTAGATGGTGCTGATCAGGGGAACTTCCTTGCTGATCTTGTCAAAGGTTTCGGGGGTGATGTCGCAGCCCATCTGACGGGCAATGGCGGGGATATGCAGCACGCTGTTGGTGCTTCCGCCGGTGGCCATCATGTAGCGGACGACATTTTCAAAGCTGGTCTGGTCAATGATGTCCCGGGGACGGACGCCCTCCCGCCAGCCCTCCATGACCTGACGCGCCGCCTGACGTGCCAGCTCATGCCAGTGGACGCTCTGGCTGCGGACGCTGCCGTTGCCGTGGGGGCTGAGACCCAGGATCTCGGCCATGGAGCTCATGGTGTTGGCGGTTCCCATGAAGGGACATGCGCCGGGGGTGGGGCAGGCGTTGCGGACGATGCCCTTGTAGTCCTCGCGGCTTAAGTCACCGGCAATGTAGGCGGCGTAGGCCTGCTTGGTGTGGGTCAGGGTCAGCATACGGCCGTGGTAGTGACCGGCTGCCATATATCCGCCGGTGAACATGACCGTGGGGATATTGACCCGCAGGGCGCCCATGATCATGCCGGGAACGACCTTGTCGCAGGTGGCCATCATGACCATACCCTCCAGCATGTTCAGTTCGGCAACCGTTTCCACTTCGCTGGACACCATATCCCGGGCGGGCAGCGTGTAGCGGTCGCCGGGGGTGTTGCTGCAAATACCGTCGCAAATGCCGGAAATGGGAAGCTCCAGAGCAAGGCCGCCGGCCTTGTAGATTTCATCCTTCATTTCGGCGATCAGCTGCTTGTCAAAGGGGAAGTGACCGGGGTTCATTTCGTTCCAGGTATTTACCAGGCCGATGATGGGGCGCTGGGCGTCCTCCTCACTGACGCCCATGGCGTACAGAAGGGTATTGCGGTGGTCGAGGGATTCCTCGTTCCACTGACGGATTTTTTCGTTGGACATAAAATCATCCTCCAATACTATATATTATTTTGCAAACGCTTGCAAGATATTTCCGCGGAATGCAGAAAATTGCATGTCAGCGCTGCATCAAATGGATGGCAAAGCCGCCGATTTCCTCCCGGGAGTAAATGACGAGGATCCTTCCGTCGGGAAACCGCTTGATGGAGCTGTCGTCAAAGGCGAAGCCCTTTTCCTCCAGATAAGCCCGCGCGGCGGGCAGGTCGGAGGTGGCGATGGCAATGTGGCCATGGGTGCCTCTGCCTTTTCCCTTCATCCACTCGATCTGGGTGCCGGTAAACCGGGCGTCCGCGCTCTCCTTGGCGGGGTTCGGGGGGAGAGAGAACAGCGTCTCAAACATCCCGGCGCAGGCCACAGCCTGCTCTTCACTGCCGGTATTGACCCCCAGATGGACGATCTCAAAGTCGGGCGTGAACATGCCTTAGCCTCCTAAGTACGCCTTGCGCACCTCGTCGGATTGCAGTAGGTCGCTGCCGGAGCCCTGGAGGCTGATCTTTCCGTTTTCCAGGACGTAGGCATAGTCGCAGATTCCCAGCGCCTTCCGCGCGTTCTGCTCAACCAGCAGAACGGTGATTCCGCGATCCCGAATCTGGCCGATCAGGTCGTAGATCTGGTTGACAATGATGGGCGCCAGACCCATGGAAGGCTCGTCCAGCAGCAGAATGTTGGGCTTGCTCATCAGACCCCGGGCGACTGCCAGCATCTGCTGCTCGCCGCCGGAGAGTGTACCGGCAAACTGGTTTTTCCGCTCCTCCAGAATGGGGAAAAGCTTGTACTGCTCCTGCAAGTCCTCTTCCAGATTCTTGCCCTTGAACAGGTAACCGCCCACCAAAAGGTTATCCCGGATGGTCAGACCGGAGAAGCATTTGCGCCCCTCGGGGACGTGAACCACGCCCTTGGCAACGATCTGGCTGGGCTTCCTGGGAAGCGGCTCGCCTTCAAATTCGATCTTGCCCGTCTGGGGCTTGACAAGGCCGGAGATGGTACGCAGCAGCGTGGTCTTTCCGGCGCCGTTGGCGCCGATGATGGACACGATCTGACCCTTGTTGACCTCCACGTCGATGCCCCGCAGGGCTTCCACGTGGCCGTAGCTGACGGACAGGTTGGTAACTTTCAGCAAAGGTGCCATGGCTTATTCCTCCTTACCCAGATACGCTTCGATCACTTCGGGGTTGTGCTGTACCTCCGTGGGAGTGCCGACGGCGATGGTTTTGCCGAAGTTCTGAACATGAATCAAATCGCTGATGCTCATGACCAGCTCCAGACGATGCTCGATGAGCAGAATTCCGAAGCCGATCTCCTTGGAGATTCGCTGAATCAGCTCGGTCAGCTCTCCCACCTCGGTGGGGTTCAGACCGGCGGCAGGCTCGTCCAGCAGCAGAATTTTGGGTTCGCACATCAGCGCCCGGGCGATTTCCACGCGCCGCTGCATACCGTAGGACAGGTTTTCGGGGCGCTCGTTGAGGTAGTCCTGCATTCCTACGATCTCCAGATACTTTTTGCAAAGTTCACGGCCGCGTTTTTCCTCGGCGCGGCGGGCAGGCGTGGGAAGCAGACCGCCGAGAATGGAATATTTGCTCTGGGGGTCAAAGGCGCACATGACATTTTCTTCCACGGTCAGACCCTTGAAAAGGCGGATGTTCTGGAAGGTACGCCCCATGCCCATGCGGGTGATTTTATGCTGCTCCGACTTGGTGATATCCTGACCGTCCAGGAAGACCTGACCCTTATCCGGGGAATAAACGCCGGAAATGGTGTTGAAAATGGTAGTTTTACCGGCGCCGTTGGGGCCGATAATGCCGTGGATCTCTCCGGCGTTGGCGACGATGGAAAAGTCCTGAATGGCGTCTACACCGCCGAAACTCTTATAAATATTCTTAACTTCCAGCAAAGCCACGGGTCATACCTCCTCCTTTGCAGCCTTTTTGTTCCGCTTCGTGAACAGAGCGCGAATGTTGCGGGGAGACAGCTCCCACTCGCCCAGAAGCCCGGAGGGCTTGAAGTTCAGGATGATCAGAACCAGAACGGCGTAAATGACATAGCGGTAGCTCTGTAGGCTGCGCAACGCCTGGGGCAGAGCGCTGAGAATAAAGGCACCCAGGGTGGAGCCGGTGAGACTGTTGACGCCGCCGAAGAAGACCATGATGACCCAGTCGGCGCTCTTCTTCCAACCGAAGCCGGTGGGGTCGACGTAGGACATATAGAAGGCGTACAGGCAGCCGGAATAGCTGGTCAGCGCCACGCTTAGAAGAAACGCGGTCATCTTGACCTTGGTGACATTGATGCCCATGGCCTTGGCGGCAAGCTCATCGCCCCGCAGAGCGATGCACTGACGGCCGTATTTGCTGTTTTTGAAGAAGGCGACCAGTGTCAGAACCACGACTGCGGAAACGGCGGTGATGCCGAGACCCACCGTGCGGGGGATTCCGGTGAGGCCGGAGGCGCCGCCGGTAAGGAAGGTCATGCGGTTGAGCAGAGCGGCAATCGCCTCGCCGAAGCCCAGCGTTACCAGGGAAATGTAGTCCCGGCGCAGACGGACGACGGGGTAGCCGATGAGAAAGCCCACGCCGGTCGCCATCACGACGGCAAGAACACAGGCCAGTGCAATGGGCAGATGCGCCCGCAGCACCAGCAGTCCGGAAGCGTAGGCGCCGATGGCCATGAACGCGGCCTGGCCGAGACTGAACATACCGGTCAGACCGGTAAGGACATAGACACCGGCGACGGCAATCAGCGTAATAAATACCTGAGTGAGGATATTGGATACCAATGCAGACATATTCTTCCTCCTCCTTACGCCTTTTCCTGCACGTTGCTGCCGGCAATGCCCTGGGGACGAACCAGCAGGAATACCAGCATAATGGCAAACGTGGCGATGGTGGAATAGCCGGAGCCAAGCAGGCTCAGCAGCAGGGTTTCCGTAATGCCCAGAAGCAGCGCGCCGATCACGGCACCTGTCAGACTGCCGAGACCCCCGATGACGGAGGCGATAAAGCCCTTGACGACCAGAGAACCCAGCGACGGATACAGGGTGTACTTAATGCCCAGGAACACACCGGCGATGCCCGCCAGGATGCCGGACAGGACGAAAGCAAGCTGGATGATGCGGGTGGAATCAATGCCCATAAGCTGGGCGGTATCGCGGTCAAAGGAAACGGCACGCAGGGCGCGGCCAATGCGGGTTTTCTGGATGATGTATGCCAACACAAGCAGGGCGACGGTGCTGATAATGAGCATCATGGCGTCGCTGGTGGAGATCACCATACCGCCGGCCTTGATGGTGGGATTTTTGAAAAAAGCGGGGAAATTGAAGAAATTGGAACCGGCTTTGATGGTGACCAGTCCTTCATACAAAGTACCCAGCGTGATGGACGAGACAAAAAAATAGGTGGCGGAGGAGTGGTTTTTCAGAATACGGCGGAAGCCGACGAATTCACCGAACAGTGAGATCAGCGCACCGGCCGCACCGGCAACCAGCAGCGTGGGCAGCAAGCCCATTCCCTTGCTGGCGGCAAGATAGTAGGCGATGAAGGCGCAGGACGTCATGGTCGCGCCGTGGGAAAAGTTGGAGAATTTCAGAATATTGAAGATTAACGCGAAGCCGGTGGCGATCAGTGCATAAATCGAACCAGTGGCTATGCCGTTGATCAGGATCTGCAGCGACATGGTTTACCTCCCAGTTTAGTTAGTGGGGAAACTCTGAATAAATCGTCTTCGGCCGAGCAGCGGATCGTGTCAATTTCATCAGAACTTCCTTAGAAAAAGGCTCCCATCGCAAGGGAACGCAATGGGAGCCCTGGTTTTCAGTTGGCGCGGATATCCGCAGGATCAGCCGGCAAACTCTTCCAGCATGACGGGAGTCTGGTAGTCGTAGGTGTACATGAACATACCCATACCCTTGGGCATGTGGGTGGTGGGATCCATGGTGATGTGGCCGGTCAGACCGGTGTAATCCAGGGAAGCCATCTCCTCGCACAGGGCGGAAGCATCCAGACCGACCTTCTCGATGGACTGCTTGCAGGCCATGACGATGTCGTAACCCAGGAAGTACTTGTTGGGCGCGCTGACCTTGTCGGCGATCTGCTCGATCATGGCAGCGGTGGTCTCGTCTTCCGTATTGATGTTGTTGATGAAGTAGACGTTGGAGCAGTCGCCGCCATAGGTGGTGTTGAAGGAGGGAGCGGCGTCCAGACCGTTGATAACCTTGCCCGTGTAGCCAAGCTCAGCGGCGGCGGTGCAGATGGCGACCAGCTGCTGGGTGTAGTTGGGGCAGTAGATGGCGTCGACACCGGCGGCAACGATGGGCTGCAGCAGGGTCTTGTAGTCGGTATCGGCAGCGCCGTAGGCCACGATCAGGGAGGGGTCAACGGTGACGCCGCCCTCGGATAGGGTGTCCAGGAAGGGATCCAGCAGAGAGACGGAGTAGGCGTTCTCCTGATTGTACAGGACGCCGAAGGTCTTGAGACCGTTCTTCAGAGCGAAGGAGGCCATGATCTGACCCTGGGTCAGAGCGCTGGGCTGCAGGCAGAACATGTGCGCGTAGGGGGTGCCGTCAGCTTTCAGCTGGCAGGAGGGATCCATGGCCAGACCGACAACGGGGACGTCGTAGCCTTCGGAGGTTTCCTTGATGGCGTTTGCGATGTTTGCAACGGGAGGTCCGACAATCAGCGCGACCTTATCGACGGTGACGGCGGTGATGTAGGCGTTGACGGCTTCGGTAACGTCGCCCTTGGTGTCGTAGGTCTTCATGACCAGCGTCTGGCCGCCGATACCACCGTTGGCGTTGATCTCGTCAACGGCAGCCTGAGCGCCGGCCTGAACGGACTTGCCCAGAGCGGAGGTGTTGCCGGTGATGTCCTGCAGGCAGCCGATCAGGATCTCACCCTTGGGGGCATCGGTCTTGGCATCGCCCGCGGGAGCGGCAGCGTTACCGGCGGAAGTGGCGGCGGGGGTGCTGGAATTGCCGCAGGCAATCAGACCCAGAGCCATGATCAGAGCCAGGGACAGCGCGAGTAGCTTTTTCATAATCGTTTCTCCTTTTTTTGTTTTTCGGTTCCGGAGGAAGCCCTTCGGATACCGGAGTTTTCTGAAATGCAATCGTTTGCAATTCAGGAGATTAAAAAGCAGGACAACATAACCAAGAAAGTTAGGGGATGATGCCGTGCTTTTCTTTAGAATAACCATAAGATTTGGCAATGTCAAGGGAAAAAACGGGAGAAACGATATTTTCGGAAGACTGCACAATTTACGACTGCAAACGATTGCAACTTGCACAAAGAAAAATTGTCCGCAGAGGATGCAGGCATACTACAGCGGACGGGGGGCGCTGTCTCTCAGGAAGGACATAAGACGCGTCATCCCCGGAAGCGCACGCCCTTTCCGGGAACAGAGAAATACCAGGTGGCTTTCCACGGAGCGGTTCAGGTGCAGCATACGAACCCCCTTCTGCAAGCACTGCACGGCGACGCCCTCCGCCAGCAGCGCGACGCCGGTGCCTTCCCGAACCAGCCGGGTGATGTTTCCCCGGGCGGAGCCGGTATAGCAGACGTCCGGGCAGAATCCGGCCTCCTGACACAGCGCCATGCTGGCATCCCAAAGGCCGGTGCTTTTTTCCAGAAACAGAAAGCGACGATCCCGATAGCGGCTTAAATCCACCCGGGACGCCGTCTGTCCCTCGTCCGCCACCAGAAGCACCAGCTCTTCCCGGCGGAAGAAAACGCAGTTCCGGGATTCCGGATAGGGTGGGAGCACGCGGCAGAAGGCACCGTCCAGCTGGTTGTCCTCCAAGAGGCGGAGAATGGAAAGATTTTGCCGTTCCTCCAGCCGGAGCGGCTGCCCGGGCATCCCGGCGGAAAAATCCGCCAGCAGCTGGGCAAAGCCGTAGCTGTCGGCAACAGGCAGCATGGCGATGTGCAGCGCCGTTTCCTCCCGGACGGACTCCAGCATACTTCGGTATTGGGAAAGCAGCGCCTTTGCCTGGGGCAGCATGTGTTCTCCTGCCGGGGTGAGGCGGATCTGCCGGCGCGTCCGGTCAAACAGGCAGACGCCCAATTCCGTTTCCAAATGCCGGATATACTTGGAAGCGGCGGACTGGGAAATATACAGCCGGTCCGCGCCGGAGGAAAAGCTCAGCTCCTCGGCAACGGCGGTAAAAGCTTCCAGACTGCGGATATCCATGGGAAACCCTCCTATTCCAGTTTGGAATATGTTATCAGAAAACGGAATTGATTGCAAGGGGTATTCGCATTATAATCAAAATAGGATGCGGCGTGTCCGAAAAAATCACCAACACGCCCAAACGGCGGCGATTATGACACCGCCGCCAAAAACAGAAAGGACGAGAAAATGATGAAAACTGTCTATGCGTTTCTTGCGGCGAACCGATATTGGCCGAACCGTGACCGCCTGAAGGCTGTGTACGAGGAGTTGTGTGAGAGGCTTCACTGTGAAAAGGACGCCAAGCTCATCACGGACGACGACACCGTCGCTCTGCCCGAAGGAGACTGCGTTGTGATCGTTCCCATGAGCGGCGCGGTACAGAAGCGGATCCTGGATATTGCGTCCCGCTTCCGGGCGTCGGTGCTGTACGGCGCGTACATCAGCGGCAACGCTTCGGATGCTGCCGGGCAGGACATGATGCGTGCGAATGCGGCGCCCACCCTGATGGACACCTGGGCGGTACTCCACCGCAGAAGCACGCATACGCTTCTGGCACTGAACCAGCCGGAATTAGGGGAAAAGCTTCGGATTCTGGAAGCATACTGCTACATAAACGGAGCGACGGTTCTGAAAATCGGGCAGACGGAACCCTGGGTGGTCAGCAATGCCTCCGACACCAGATACTATGAAGATCGCTTCGGGGTGAAGATCGTACCGGTCGCCCAGGAGGAACTGGAAGACCTGTTCATCGGCACGACCCGGGAGCAGGCGGCAACGTATTTTGACTGGTTCACCGGCCATTCCCAAGGGTGTGTGGAGCCGACGCAGGAGGATATTTGGAATGCTTCCCGAATGGCCTGCGCATTGGTGACGCTGCTGGAAAAATATCATGCGACTGGGGCGGCGCTTGCCTGCTTTAACCTGCTGCGTACCGGGACAAATGCCTGCCTGGGCGTGAGTTATGTAAACAACAGCACCGATATGTGCGTCGGCTGTGAATGCGACATGGACAGCACGATTACCATGCTGCTGATGAAGAAGCTGACGGATACCCGCCTTTGGATGGCGAATCCCGGGATTCATCCGGACGGAACCATCAATTTCAGCCATTGCACCAGCCCGGTGTGCTGTACCGGCCGGGCGGCGCACTGCATTCTGCGCAGTCACCACGAAAGCGGGATCGGCGTCAGCTTGCAGGTAACGATGCCGGAAAACTGCCGCGTGACGGCCTGCCGCATTTCCAACGGGGCCGCGGATGTGACCATTCAGCTGGGCGAATCCGTGCCGGGAGCCTACGAGGAGGCGTGCCGCACCCAGATGTATGTCCGCTTTGATGACATGGCGCATTATCTGGATACGGTATTGGGCTGCCATCAGGTATTCGCTTTTGAAGATATTTCGGATCGTCTGCACCAGATCGCAAATATTTTCGGCCTGCGGGTGAGATAAAACGCCGGTATAGCGGGAAGATTTCCCAAGAGTAAACAAAATGCGCCCACCCTGACACAAGGTGGGCGCGTTTGCATGTGGATAGGTTATACTCTGTCCAGGATCCGGCCATCGGTAGAAACGATCACAACGTCCCAGGGGATGAGCTTTCCGCTGTTCAGCAGCGCGTTTTTCACCGCTTGCTCGATGCCGCCGCAGCAGGGAACCTCCATCCGGACAACCGTGATGCTGCGGATGTCGTTGTGCTTCAGAATCTCCGTGAGCTTCTCGGAATAGTCCACGGCGTCCAGCTTGGGGCAGCCTACCAGCGTGATGCGGCCTTTGATGAAATCCTGATGGAAATTGGCATAGGCATAGGCAGTGCAGTCGGCGGCGACCAGAAGCTTTGCGCCGTCAAACCAGGGGGCGTTCACGGGTGCGAGCTTGATCTGCACCGGCCACTGGCGCAGCTGGGACTGCTGGGGCGTTCTGACATCGCAGGGGGACGCCTCCCGGTGAATGGCACGC
This sequence comes from uncultured Oscillospiraceae bacterium, assembly GCA_934572365.1. Classification (GTDB taxonomy): domain Bacteria; phylum Bacillota; class Clostridia; order Oscillospirales; family Oscillospiraceae; genus Faecousia. The sequence continues at coordinate 2,842 of CAKTKX010000013.1, read as the reverse complement.
ACCGCAGCGCCGGGGCAGCCGCAGGGCAGCTTTTCTCCCTTCTTTGCCTTCGCGGCCAGAACGGCGTCCTCGTCATAGGCGGCCGCTTCCCGCTCCACGAAAGTGATCGCACCGGTGGGGCAGGCGGGGAGACAGTCGCCCAGCCCGTCGCAATAGTCGTCCCGCATCAGCTGTGCCTTGCCGTTCACCATGGCGATGGCGCCCTCGTGGCACGCCGCCGCGCAGGCGCCGCAGCCGTTGCATTTTTCCCGGTTAATTTCAATAATTCTGCGAATCATAACAAATTCCTCCTGTTTTTGGGGAAACTCTGAACAAATCGTCTTCGGTTGGACAGCGGATCTTTTTCCCTAGCCGTGCGGTTTCACAAGCGGGAAATACACAGAGTATTCCTCCGCTTGCGAAGCCTTCGTCTAGGAAAAAATCTCTCGCTGCCAGTTCTCGCCGATTTGTTCAGAGCTTCCCTTGACTTTATAATCAGAGTTTACTATACTATTGCAAAAACGTATGTTGGAATTCCAACAAAGGAGCGGTTATGGAAGCATATTATGAAATTTTGTCCCGGTGTCCGCTGTTTGCGGGCATTTCCCGGGAGGAAATGCCGGAAATACTTGGCTGCCTGGACAAAAGGGTGGCCGAAATTCCAAAGGGCGACCCGGTGTTTCTGGAGGGGGAGCCTGCCCGGTTTGTGGGGGTGGTGCTGTCCGGCGGGGTGCAGATCGTACGGGACGACTACTACGGAAGAAGAAGCGTGCTGACGGTGGTTTCCCCCGGCGAGCTGTTTGCGGAGGCCTTCGTCTGCGCGGGAGTGGATGCCCTGCCGGTGAGCGCCTTCGCCTTGCAGAGCAGCACCGTGCTGCTTCTGGATTGCAGCCGGGTGATGACCGGCTGCGGCCATGACTGCCTGTTCCACAGCCGGCTGGTATTCAACCTTTTGCAGGGAATCGCCCGGAAAAATCTGGCGCTGACGGAGAAAATCCGCTGCATGTCCCGGAAAACGACCCGGGAGAAGCTGATGGAATTCCTCCTGGATCAGGCGAAGCGCCATGGCAGCGCGGAGTTTACGATCCCCTATGACCGTCAGGCGTTGGCGGATTATCTGGGCGTGGAACGCAGCGCCATGTCTGCGGAGATCGGGAAGCTATGCAAGGCCGGGCTGATCGAAACCAACGGCGCATGGTTCCGGGTGGCGGCTTCCGAGGGGAAATGATTACAAATATGTAACAATATGTGGATTCTGACGGCTTTTTCGACACAAGATGTTGTGGGGATTATAAAAATTGTATTGACAATTTCTTAAATCGGTCTTATAATACTGAATAAAGAAACACGAGCAGAGGCACTGCGTTCGCAACGGCGGCTTCGTCAGGCGCAGGGCTTAACAAGGAAATGGGGTAGGATGCCCCGCATTGACCAATACCGTGTGCGTTTAGAAGCCTGTCCGTTGGCGAAAGCCAGTCATTGGGGCGACCTGAGAAGGCAGGGCAGGTTTTGACTGAGGCGCGAGTCGGGAGACCTACTGTTTCGTCAGAATGTTGCTTCGGAATGGTCATGGCGATGTTCTACCCGTTTGGGGGAACACGCGATGACCATTTTTTGCGTAGTTTCTCGAAAAAGTGAATCCATGTTTCCGTGGCCGGGCGGGGCGTTCAGACTGCCCGGCTGAACAAGAGAACGGGGTGCGAGTCCCCACGCTGCCGGCACTGTAAGTGTCGAGACGGCCTGCCGTTGGTGAAAGCCAGTCATTGGAGAATTCCGAGAAGGCAGACAGGCCGCCGCTCGAGACACAAGTCAGGAGACCTACGGAGATACATTGCGGCCGCTTTGCCCCGGAGCTTGGGCGGAAGCGGCGGTTTGCGGCGCAGAAAAACGGCTGCGGCGGTCTATTGTTTTAGACTGTCGCAGCCGTTTCCTATTATATGAAATGTAGAAAAGGTGCATTATGCCGACGCCAAGCAGGAATGCGATTTATGACGCGACCATCCGCAGAATGACCGTGAGCGCCCTGGAAGAAACGGAGAGCCGTTTCGCCGAGGAACACGCCCGGGACACGGAGCAGCAGCTTGCCGATTATCTCCGCAAGTGCGCCCGGGAGCTGGGACACACGCCCTGGCCGCGGGAAATTCCGGGCGGCATGACCGTGCAGGCGCGCTTCGGGAGCTGGAAGCTGGCTGTGGCAAAGGCGGGGCTGCCCTTGCCTGAGCATCCGAACCAGCCCGGTAAATTCCGGCGCGTTCGGGAAGAGACCCAGCGTCAGAGAGTTCTTTACCGCCAGAAGAAAGCCCAGAAACGGGAGCGGGCGAAGGAGCGCATGAAGAAAAAAGAAGGAAAAATCGTCCATCCGGTATTACCTGATCCGCGTAACCCCCTTGCGCGAATCTGTAATATAAGGAAACTCTGAATCAATCGTCTGCGGCTGAGCAGCGGATCTTTTTCTCTATCCGCGCGGCTTCAAAAGTGGGAAATACATACAGTATTCCTCCACTTTTGAACCCTTCGTCTAGAGAAAAATCTCTCGCTGTCAGCTCTTGCCGATGGAATCAGAGCTTCCATTAAGCTGTTTTGATTGCCCAAGGAACAGCTTCTCCTCCCTTAATACCGCCGTCGGAGCAGAGACGGCGGTATTAAGAAGCAAAAACCTCCGCCGGGTTTCCGGCGGTGCAGATAGAAATCCGGCTTATTTTGTGGCAATTGCGCGACCGACCGGAAACGGGAGACACGCATTCTTGTTCGGCTGAACAAGGGAATCCGGTGCAAAACCGGAACATGGCGGGCAGACCCGTCGTGCTGTAAGCACGGAGCCGACTTCCTTTCCGCGAAAGCGGGTCATTGGGGAAACCTGAGA
>CAKTKX010000012.1 GCA_934572365.1 uncultured Oscillospiraceae bacterium | reverse complement strand
GATTATGATTCCGTTCCTTCCCAACGGGGCGGGGCTTCCAAGCCGCCCAAGAAGAAAAAGAAGAAGGGCAGCGGCCTGTTCGGACGGATCGTCCGGCGGTTTTTCCTGGTGTTCTTTACCCTGATCGCCCTGATCCTGGTGGCGGCGTGTCTGGCAGCGAACCTGATCTTCAACGGCCCGTCCCCCGCAGCCCGGGATATCCTGACCATGACGCTGCTGGAACCCAGCGGGACCAAGTGGATTCCCGGCCTGTTCATGGACGCGCAGACCCTGGATTCCATTCGTACGCGGGATGATTCCAACCTGAAGGACGAGTTTTCCAACACATCCGAAATCGTCATCAACAAGGATACGGCAATTTCCGCCGGTACCGACGAATGGGCGAATTACCCCGACGGCATCCGCTTTGAGTCCCACTCCGGCGACACCTACAACGCCCATATTATGATCGTCCGCGACCCCAGCAAGGTCTACCTCGGCACCTCCACGGAGAACTTCTCCACCTCCATTCCCGGCACCCGTATCGACGACCAGATCGAGACCGACGGCGCCATTGCCGGTGTCAACGCGGGCGCGTTCTTCGACAACGGCACCTCCGACCCCTCCGTCGGCTCCGTGCCGGAGGGACTGGTTTACTCCAAGGGCGTCTGCAAGTGGACGACCGGCTCTCCCCCCAACGGCATCAAGGGCTTCGCGGGCTTCAACAAGGACAACATCCTCGTGGTCGCCCAGGACAATCTGAGCAAAGCCCAGGCGGAGGAGCTGAACATCCGGGACGGCTGCTGCTTCGGCCCCGTCCTCATCATGAACGGCGAGATCAACCAGGAGGCCTACAACTCCAATTCCGGCTGGAACCCCCGTACCGCCATCGGCCAGCGGAAGGACGGCGCCGTGGTGTTCGTGTGCATCGACGGCCGTCAGGCCGGCTCCGCAGGCGGCACCTATAAGGACGTCATCGATATCATGATCGAATACGGCGTCGTGAACGCCTGCAATATGGACGGCGGCTCGTCCAGTATTATGGTCTACCGGGATACCTACGGCCTGTTTGGTGAAGCCGGTACCGTGCAGGTGATCAACAGCTATTCCCTGCTGCAGGAACGCCCCAGAAAGATGCCGACTTTCTGGATGGTCGCGCCGTAAGGAAGTGAGGGAAACCATGTATCAAGGAAAATTCGATTCTAAAAATAAAAGAACCACGGTGGATGTTTCCCAGCTGGTCGCCCAGCGCAACAGCGCGCCTTCCCGGGAGCAGCCCCAGCGCCAGCCGGTGCGGGAGACCCCGTCCAAGGCTGCACCTGCCCGGCCGCAGCAGTCCACCCGTCAACCAACTGCGCGGCAGAGTCAGCCCGATGCCCGGCAGCCCGGCGGAAAGCGGCCGCCCGCGACCCAGACCGTGCCGGAAAAGCGCCGCAAAGGCCCCCGGCTGGGGGGCGTGATCTTCTACACCCTGTATTTCATGTTTATCCTGGTGTTCTTTGTGGCCACGTTCTTTGGCCTTCAGTGGCTCCAGGGCTGGCTGACGGATTATCAGGCTGCCCAGCCCACCACCAAGAGTCAGGAGGTCTTTGAACAGCTGTTCTCCCATCCCGATTGGAGCGCTCTGTACGACGCCGCCGGGATAGAGGATACCCCCTACGAGGGCAAGGACCAGTTTGTCACCTATATGGAAAACAAGGTGGGCGACTCGGCGCTGACCTTTAAGGAGACCTCTGCGGGCCTGTCCACCGACAAAAAGTATTTTGTCTTCCTGGGAGACGAGAAAATCGCTTCCTTTACCCTCACCGGACAGACGTCCATCACCGACATTCCCGACTGGGAATTGGGCAGCGTTGAGCTGTTCTTCGACCGCAGCGAGACCTTCTATATCAAGAATACCGACGGCCACACCGTCGAGGTCAACGGCGTTCCCCTGGACGACAGCCACGTGATTCAGATCGCCACCACCGCGGCGGCGGAGCGGTTGCCCATCGGCATCACCGGCGTGAGCATCTGCACCCAGGAGATTTCCGACCTGATGGCCACCCCCACCGTCACCATTTTTGACGAGTCGGGCAAGCCCATGGAGGTCAGCTACGACGCCGAGACCCACACCTTCACCGAGCAGACCCAGGCCAACACCATCTCCGACGACGAGAAGGAAGCGGCACTGAACGCGGCGAAGACCTACTGCCTGTTCATGATTGAAAAGGCATCCAAGGCGGACATTGCCAAGTACTTTGACACCTCCTCCGAGGCCTACAGCGTCATCACCAACCTGAGCGGCAATCTGTGGATGCAGGGCAATAACGGCTACCGCTTCACCAAGGAAGAGGTTTCCGATTACGCCCGCTACAGTGACGACCTGTTCTCCGCCCGGGTGGCGCTGACCCTGAACGTCACCCGTACCGACGGCACCACCAAGGACTACGACTACGATCAGACGTTGTTCTTCCGGAAGCAGGACACCGGCAAGTGGCTGGCCTATGAGGCCACCAACGCGGACGTCAATGCGCCGGTGGGCAAGGTGCGCCTGACCTTCATGAACGGCGACACGGTTCTCAGCAGCGACTTCGTCAAGACCGACGCCACGGAGCTGGATACCCCGCTGGTCTCCGCCCCCGAGGGCAAGGTGTTCATCGGCTGGTACCGCATCGACAAGTACGACAACGGCACCACCTACACCATGGTCTTCGACCCGGATGAAAACGGCCATGTGAGCATCCCCAACGGCACCACGCTGGAGCCGATGACCCTGTACGCCCTGTTCGAGACGCCGTCCGGCACCGACGCCACGGAAGGAGGCTAATATGCTGGCATTACTGAACCAACTGGCGGTCAGCTTTGACCTGCCCATTCTGGACTGGATCCAGGCGCACTTGCAGTGCGGCTTCCTGGATGCCGTCATGCCCATCGTGACCCTCTTCGGGGAGGGCGGCATCTTCTGGATCGCCTGGGCGGTACTGATGCTGGTATTCCCCAAGACGCGGAAAACCGGCATCGCCATGGCCATTGCCCTTGTCATGGGCGTGCTGATCTGCAACGTGACCCTGAAGCCCTTGGTGGCGCGGCCGCGACCCTATGATTACCAGCTGGAACACTTCGGCGTGACCATCAAGCTGCTGATCGACGCCCAGCACGACTATTCCTTCCCATCGGGGCATACCATCGCCTCCTTTGAGGCGGCGGTGGCGCTGCTGCTGAACGACAAGCGGATGGGCATTCCCGCCATGGTAATTGCCGTGCTGGTCACGTTCTCCCGGCTGTACCTGTATGTCCACTACCCCACCGATGTGATCTTCTCCATCATCGTGGGAACCGCCTTTGCCTTTATCGGAAATGCGCTGGCAGGAAAAATTGCCCAGCGTCTTCCCGCACCGGCAAAAGGAAAATACGAGAGTTAACCGTCTGGGAAGCATGCCCCGCGTGGGTATGCTTCCTTTTTGCCTTTTGCCCTTGCAAGCGGCGGGAAAACCGGATATAATGACGAAAAAGGGGGCGGGATGATGGAATTACGGATCGCGGTCTGCGACGACGCGGAGGAAGACCGGGAATATGTTTCCGGCCTGGTAAAGGATTGGGCGGCGCAGGCCGGACATCGGGCGGAGACCACCGTCTTTTCCTCCGCCGAGAGCTTCCTGTTCCGGTACGCGGAGGACAAAAATTGGGACATTCTGCTGCTGGACATCGAAATGGGCGCCATGGACGGCGTGAGTCTGGCGAAACGGGTGCGCCGGGACAACGAGGCGGTGCAGATCGTCTTCGTCACCGGGTATTCCGACTACATCGCCGAGGGCTACGAGGTGGCGGCGCTGCATTATCTCATGAAGCCTGTCAGCCGGGAAAAGCTGTTCGCGGTTCTGAACCGGGCGCTGGAAAGGCGGAAGCGGGAGGAGCGGTGCCTGAACCTGGAGCTGGGCGGGGAAATGGTGCGGATTCCCTTTTATGACATCCGGTATCTGGACGTGCGGCAGAATTACGTGACCGTTCATGGAAAGGTGGAGTACACCGTCAAGCGGAGCCTGAACGAGTTTGAAAAGGAACTGGACGACCGGTTCTTCCGGGCGGGCAGAAGCCTGATCATCAACCTCAAATACATCCGCCGCGTCACGAAAACGGAGGTCAGCCTGTCGGACGGCACGCTGCTGCCCCTGCCAAGGGGCGCATATGAGCCGTTGAATCGTGCCATTATCAAGCATACATAGGAGATTTGCTATGTCTTTCTTTTCCAAACAAATCGACAAGCGCATTGCGGCCTATCAGCGGGAGCTGATCGAGACCCACTACCGGGAAGTGGAAAATATGTACCGGCAGATTCGGGGCTGGCGGCACGACTACCGCAACCACATCCAGATGATGAAGGTGCTGGCAGCAAACGGGGATATGGACGCCCTGAAAGCCTATCTCGACGAGCTGGACACGGACTTGAATACCGTGGACACGGTGGTGAAAACCGGCAACCCCATGGCCGACGCCATTCTCAACAGCAAAATCTCTCTGGCGCGTTCCCGGAATATCCCGACCCAGGTGGACGCCCACATCCCGGTGAAGCTGAAAATGTCGGAGCTGGACTTGTGCTGCATCATCGGCAACCTTTTTGACAACGCCATGGAGGCAAGCATGGCCTTGCCGGAGGAAAAGCGGCTGATCCGGGTGTACATGGACATGAAGGGAACGCAGCTCTACATTTCCTTCACCAACTTCACCGCCGCGAAGAAGCTAAGTAAGGTGGGCAGGGGCTTCAAAACCTCCAAGGGCGAAGGCCACGGCTTCGGGCTGGTGCGCATGGACGACATCGTGTCCCGCTACGACGGCTACCTGAGCCGCAACAGCGAGGACGGGGCGTTTACCACGGAAATCCTGATTCCACAAGTCTGAGGAAACCCCAAACATGCAGTTCGTCCCCGAAAATAAGCAATTCGTCCCCAGAATCTTCCGGGGACGTCTTTTTGTGATAGAGTATGTTCACGAGGTGAGGCAAAATGAAAGACAAAACAAAGCCAAAATACAACGCCGCCCAAAATGTAGGGTGGATGGTAAAGATTGCCTGGAAGGTCAGAAGACGGGTGCTGTTCATCTGCATCGCCATGGCGGCGCTGGAGGTGGCCTACAACCTGGCGCAGCTGTACGTCGCGCCGGAAATTTTAAGCCGCGTGGAGCGCCACGCCCCCATGGGCGAGCTGCTTGGCACCATCGGGCTGTTTACCCTGGCGCTGTTTCTGATCATGGGCCTGAAGGATTATTTTAAGCAGATCGCCCTGTTCCCGAGGGTGGACGTGCGCTCCGGCATCGTCGGCATGATCGCCAGAAAATGCAATATGACCTCCTTCCCTAATACGCTGGAGGCAAAGTTCATCAAGCTTCGGGAAAAGGCGCATCAGTCGACCCAGGGCAACAATGAAGCGACGGAAGAGATTTGGGAGACCCTGACTCTGCTGATGCAGAATGTGGGCGGATTTCTAGTGTACTTAACCATCCTGTCCCACCTGAACGGGGTGCTGCTGGGAGTGATTGTTGCCACCTGCGTGGTTGGATTCCTGGTTTCCCGCTATTCCGATAACTGGACGTTCCGGCACCGGGAAGAGGAAGAATCCTATTACGCGAAAAAATCGTATATCCGCAGAAAGGCGGAGTCTGTGGAGCTGGCAAAGGATATCCGGATTTTCGGCCTGCAAGGCTGGCTGAACGAGCTGCTGGATCGCGTCCACAATGTGTATCTGGATTTTCTGCTGCGCAGCGAGAAGGTTCAGCTGCTGTCGGATATTACCGAAGCGCTGCTCACCATGGCACGAAACGGCATTGCTTATGCCTATCTGCTCCACATGGCGCTCCGGGATTCCCTGAGCGTGCCGGAATTTATCCTGTATTTTACCGCGGTATCCACCTTTACCACCTGGGTCATGGGCATTTTGCAGTCGGCGCAGAAGCTGCACGAGGAAAGTCTCGACATTTCTCAGGTGCGGGAATTTCTGGACTACCCGGAACCCTTCCGGTTTGAGGGCGGGACGGCGATCCCCAAGGCGGATGCCTACGAACTGAAACTGGAGCATGTGTCCTTCCGCTACCCCGGCGCGGAGGAGGATACCATCCATGACCTTGACCTGACGGTGCGTCCCGGGGAAAAACTGGCCATCGTGGGACTGAACGGCGCGGGCAAGACCACCCTTGTAAAGCTGCTGTGCGGCCTGTTCGACCCCACCCAGGGACGGGTGCTGCTGAACGGTGTGGACGTGAGAGACTTTAACCGCCGGGAATACTATGGGCTGTTCAGCGCCGTGTTTCAGGAATTCTCCATACTGGATGTAACCGTGGCGGAAAACATTGCCCAGACCAATGAGAACATTGACACCCAAAAGCTCTGGGACTGCATCGAAAAGGCGGGTTTGACGGAGACCGTTCAGAAGCTGCCAAACGGCCTTGACACCCATGTGGGCAGAGAGGTCTACTTAGACGGTGTTCTGTTCTCCGGTGGCCAGACCCAGCGGCTGATGCTGGCGCGGGCGCTGTACAAGGACGGCGCGATCCTGCTGCTGGACGAACCCACCGCCGCCCTGGATCCCCTGGCGGAAAACGACATCTATCAAAAGTACAAGGACATGACGGCGGGGAAGACCTCTCTGTTCATCTCCCACCGGCTGGCGTCCACGCGGTTCTGCGACCGCATCATCTTCGTGGCGGACGGCCACATCACCGAGGAAGGCACCCACGACCAGCTGCTGGCTCGGGGCGGAGCCTATGCCAGGCTCTTTGAAATCCAGAGCCGGTATTATCAGGAAGGGAAGGCGTTCTGACAATGAAAGAGAAAATGAATTTAGGACACGCCCTGTCCGTCCATTTCCGCGCGGTCAGGGAGCTGCACCGGGTCAACCGGAGTTTCTTTCCGGTGATCACCCTTTACGCCATCGTCAAAGCAATCCTGCCCTATGTGACGGTATTTTTCTCCGCCCAGATCCTGAAGGAGCTGGCGGTGCTGCGCAGGCCGGATGTGCTGCGAAATTGGGTCATTGCCGGGGTGCTGGGTACCGGCCTGTGCGCCATTGCGAAGGCGGTGCTGTATCGGCGGCAGGAAAACGTGTATGCCGACATGTATGGCAGAAAAGAGATCATCTTCTGCCGGAAGTTCTTTGCCATGGACTACGCGGACATGGACAAACAGGAGACCCACGACCTGCGCTCGCAGATCGCCGAGAATGAGAATTGGGCAAGCTGGGGTCTGATGCGCACGCCACAGGCGTATGAGTACGCGCTGGGAAGCATTACCGGCATTTTAAGCGGCATTGCGCTGACGGTCACCCTGTTTACCTCCCCGGTGCCGGAAAGTGCAGGGAAGCTGACCGTCCTGAATAACCCCCTGTTCATTCTGGCTCTGGCGGGCGGCATGATCCTCGTCAGCGTTCTGGCGGGAAAATGCAACGAAAAGTCCATTTCCTACTGGAGCCGCGCATCGGAGGACGCCACCATGGGCAACCGCCTGTTTACCTTCTTCGGCTTTATCGGCCGAAAAAAGGGACGGGGCGCGGACATCCGGATGTACAACCAGCAGAATCTGGTGTCGGCCTACTGGAACGGCAATTCGGTCTTTGGCGCCACCGGGAAAATCGGGAAGCTTGCGCTGGGACCCATGGGCATCTATTCCGGACTGGGTACGGGCATTGTGGCGCTGATCTCCGGCTTTGTGTACGTGTTTACCTGCCTGAAGGCCTGGGGCGGTGCGTTTGACGTGGGCAGCGTGACCCAGTATGTGGGCGCGGCCACCGCCATGGCGGGAAGCATTTTTGAGCTGACCGGGCTGCTGGGCATTCTGAAAACCAACACGAAATTTCTGGACCAAACTTTCCAGTTTCTGGATATTCCCAATTCCATGTATCAGGGCAGCCTGACCACGGAGAAGCGCGCCGACCGGCAGTACGAGGTGGAATTCCGCAACGTGTCCTTCCGCTACCCCGGCCGGGAGGACTGGGCGCTGAAAAACGTGTCCATGAAGTTCAAGGTCGGCAGGCGGCTGGCCATCGTCGGGGAGAACGGCAGCGGAAAGACCACCTTTATTAAGCTCCTGTGCCGCCTGTACGACCCCCAGGAGGGAGAAATCCTCCTGAACGGCATTGACATCCGCAAGTATAACTATCGGGACTACATGCAGATTTTCTCCGTGGTGTTCCAGGACTTCCAACTCCTGTCCCAGCCTCTGGGAGAAAATGTGGCGGGCAGCGCCGATTACGACCGGGCGCGGGCAACGAAGGCTCTCGTGGACGCGGGCTTCGGCGACCGGCTGGCGGCCATGCCCCAGGGGCTGGACACCATGCTCTACAAGGACTTCGCCGAGGACGGTGTGGAGATTTCCGGCGGCGAGGCGCAGAAGATCGCCATTGCCCGGGCGCTTTACAAGGACGCGCCCTTCATCATTCTGGACGAACCCACCGCCGCCCTTGACCCCATTGCCGAGGCGGAGATTTATGAGAAGTTCAACGCCATTTCCGGCGACCGCACGGCCATCTACATCAGCCACCGGCTGTCGTCCTGCCGGTTCTGCGACGAAATCGCCGTGTTCAGCGACGGTCAGGTGATCCAGCAGGGAACCCATCAGGCGCTTCTGGCGCAGGAGTCGGGGAAATATGCCGAACTTTGGCACGCCCAGGCGCAGTATTATACCAAGCAAATGCCGGACGCTGCGGAGAATTGACGGATTTGCCAAAAGGAGAACAAGGCGTTTATGCTTTTGGGAGATTTTGAGCGCCGTTTTCGGGGCAGGCGTTGCAAAAATGAAGGACATGGTGTAGAATAACCGGATAGACAAACGATTCAAAGGCGGGCGTCAGCCCGCCTTTGAATCTTGCTTCAGGAGGAACCCCAAATGGCAAAATACATCATGGCGCTGGACGCCGGAACCACGTCCAACCGCTGCATTCTTTTTAACGAGCAGGGGGAAATGTGTTCCGTCGCCCAGAAGGAATTCACCCAGTATTTCCCCCAGCCCGGGTGGGTGGAGCACGACGCCAACGAGATCTGGTCGACCCAGATAGAGGTCGCCCAGCGGGCTATGGCGAACATCGGGGCAACCGCCGCCGACATTGCCGCCATCGGCATCACCAACCAGCGGGAAACCACCATTGTCTGGGATAAGAAAACCGGCGAGCCGGTGTGCCGTGCCATCGTCTGGCAGTGCCGCCGCACCAGCGCTTACTGCGACGAGCTGAAGGAAAAAGGGCTGGTGGAGGAATTCCGGGGCAAAACCGGCCTGGTCATCGACGCCTATTTTTCCGGCACCAAGCTGCGCTGGATTCTGGAGAACGTGCCGGGCGTCCGGGCGCGGGCGGAGCGGGGAGAGCTGCTGTTCGGCACCGTGGAGACCTGGCTCATCTGGAAGCTCACCGGCGGAAAAGCCCATGTGACGGACTATTCCAACGCTTCCCGCACCATGCTGTTCAACATCAACACCCTGCGCTGGGACGATGAAATTCTCGCGGAGCTGGACATCCCCAAGTGTATGCTCCCGGAGGTCAGACCCAGCAGCTGCATTTACGGCGAGACGCTGGCGCAGTTTTTTGGCGCGCCCATCCCCATCGCAGGGGCGGCGGGAGACCAGCAGGCGGCGCTGTTCGGCCAGACCTGCTTCCAGCCCGGAGAAGCCAAAAATACCTACGGCACCGGCTGCTTTATGCTGATGAATACCGGCGAAAAGCCCGTGTTCAGCGAAAACGGGCTGGTCACGACGATTGCCTGGGGCTTGAACGGGCAGGTCACCTACGCGCTGGAAGGCTCGATCTTCGTGGCGGGGGCGGCGATTCAGTGGCTGCGGGACGAGCTGCGGCTCATCGATTCCTCCCCCGACTCGGAGTACATGGCGACCAAGGTGCCTGACACCAACGGCTGCTACGTCGTCCCGGCGTTCACCGGTCTGGGCGCGCCCCATTGGGACCAGTACGCCCGGGGAACCATCGTGGGACTGACCCGGGGCGTCAACAAATATCACATCATCCGCGCCACCCTGGACAGCCTGTGCTACCAGACCAACGACGTTCTGCGAGCCATGGAGGCCGATTCCGGCATCCGTCTGGCGGCGCTGAAGGTGGACGGCGGCGCCTGCGCCAACAATTATCTCATGCAGACCCAGGCGGATATCATAGCCGCGCCGGTGCAGCGCCCCCGCTGCGTGGAGACCACCGCCATGGGCGCGGCGTATCTGGCGGGGCTTGCGGTGGGGTACTGGGCGAGCAAGGAAGACGTGGTAAAGAACTGGGCGATCGACCGCACCTTCGCGCCGAACATCGGGGCAGAGGAACGGGAGACGCGGATTCGCGGCTGGAACAAAGCAGTCAAGTGCGCCTACGGCTGGGCGAAGGATTAGGGTATGGAACTGGAATCGATAACGGGAGCCGCCGTGGAGGAAAAGGCCGTCCCGCCCTTTTTCCGGGAGCTGATGCGCCGGGGCTGTCTGGACGCCGGGGAGATACGCGCCGCGTCCGACGGATTTTACGCGGCGGCAAAATCTCTTGCGGATATTCTCGTGGAGCAGGGCATTACGACCTTTCCCAACGATCGGGACGAGCTGCGGGACTGTGACAAATTTTTCGACGACTGGTACTGCTACGCCGTCCCCGAGAAAGGCGGGTACGTCTACAGCTTGTTCAAGCTGAGAGAGCAGGAGTTTGATGCCAAGAACGGCCTGATCGCGGACGGGGACACCCCCGGCGTGACCGTTTCCTTTATCGCTTTCGACACGGACGTGCTGGCGCAGTGCCTTTCGGAACCGACCGTGGCAAACCGGAAGCGGCTGAATCAGGAGATCAACCGGGTCGTGGCGGCTCGGGGGCAGAGACATGACAAGACGCTGAAAGCCTATTTTCTCAGCCCGAAGGCGGAGGGGCCGTACCTCATTGCGGAGCTGTACGTCCGGCATATCGCCTCCTTCGCGGGGGACGGCTGCATCGACGTTCCCGAACATTACGCGGAAATTTACAGGAAAAGCGCAGCCGCCGGCTTCCATGGCTGGGCGGGGAGAATCCCCCGCTTCCTTGAAGAAAACAACAAGGACGCAGGCCATACGGTCTGCGACCATGAGAAAATCTACATCCGGAATCCGGACAGCCTGTCCGTCTACGAAAAGCGGGCGATTCTGGCGACCCATGCGGCGAATGTCTCCATTCATTCCTTCGCCGCCGAGGTGCGCTTCCACGCGCGGTTTCTGACCTGGTATGCCAGGCTGCCCATCCCGTTTCTTAGAAAATCGGCTTATGACAGCGCCATCCGCGCCGACATGACCATCGACGACACGGAGTTCGATGCCCCCGCCCCGTTCTACCGCATGAACGGCCGATGGGTGAGGGCGCAGCGGAAATATCATAAGGAATATGAATGAAAAAGGCCATCCGCCCCGGCTTTCATGGGTGGCCGTAAAACAGCGAATGGAGCGCATCGGTACAGATGCGCTCCATTTCTCATGTACAGCCCCTTGGCTCTCCCTTTGGGAGAGCTGTCACCGAAGGTGACTGAGAGGGTACAGCACCCTAGAATACCCTCTCCGTCCTCGCTGCGCTCGGCCACCTCTCCCATAGGGAGAGGCAAGGGGGGTGGTTCGTTATCTCACTGCGCCTGGGGGACGGGGAGCTTGGTGCCGTCGGCAAGGAGAACGTAGTCTACCTGCGCAAGATCAATGGGTTCATAATTGGTCCTCTCAAGCAGCTGTATTTTCGTTCCGTCCTTCATGAAGGCATAGGCAAAATGGTTCCGCCAGCCATAGAAATCCGCAGATGGCGCGGCGCGGCGCTGTTCCTCGGTTTCTGCGGCGGTATCCTGTGTGATCTCGCTGCTGAATTTGCGAAGCTTGAAGGAAGAAATCGGGAATTCCATGAGGACGTCTTTTCCGTCCAGCGACCAGCCGGTGCAGGCGGTTGCGGTGATGGGACTGGATATCAGTTCCAACGCATCGTAATCGGTGTTGGTTTCGTCGAAGGTGATGGAAAAGTGCCATTCGCCCTCCGTAAGCACACGGGAGGTCGGCAACCATTGATCCACATACAGGTCGGTAATGTCCAGATCCCATGTGGCGCCAAGCTCGAAGGGACGCAGGCCGTCCCGGAAGGATTCGCTGAATTCTGCTACCAGATCTTTGGTATTCGCAAGACCGTCGCCGTCCGTCACATCGTTGAAAGCTCCGCTGCCACCCATGGATTCTCTGTCGGGTGTGCCGAAGAACATTCCGCCATCGCTGATATTCAGACTTTCTATATCCACATCCTCCGGGGCGGTAATGCCGACGACGACCCGCGCCACGTAGCCGTCGGTCTCCACGGATTTCAGTTTCAGGGTGTAGCCGTTCTGGGTCGCTTCCTGAGGCGGCGCGGCCTGGGCGTCCACATCCGCCTGTGTAGGGGTTTTCGGCTGGATGGCAAAGTCCAGAGCGTCGGCAACCATGTTCAGCTGCGCATCTGTCATGTGCAGATATTCGGCGGATACCACACCGGCATCCTCGCTGAGAAGTTCCGGGTTCACGTCCAGCCATACGGTCATCAACGCGTCTCCCCGGTCACAGATGATATAGCCCCGCTCCTGACTGGGAGAGGTCAGAATCAGTACAGTGTTCCCGGCGGAGGTGGTGTAGTTCCGCTCCACCCAGTCGCCCCGGTCTTCCAGCGTGAAATATTCCCGGCTGAAGGTGTCCTGCCGGTTCCAGTAGAGCGCGCCGCTGGTGCAGGTCACTTCATAGCCCTGATCTTCCGGGAAGGCGAAGCGCAGCAGAACGAAGAAGTTTCCGCTGTCACGGCAAAAGCCCTGATCGATATCAATGCTGACGTTCTGACTGTCCCGCACGAACCGTTCCACGCCCAGCGCGTTGCACAGATTCCGGGTGGTGCGGAATGTCAGCGGCTGTCCCTCCGGTTTTAAGCCGTATTGTTCTGCCAGCTCCTGCGCCCTGGCGTTTATGGCATCGTCGTAGCCTGTCCAATCGCCGCTTGCGGATGCGCTCGCCCTGAGTTCCGTCTCGTAGGCGTAAAAATCCGCGCACGCCTTATAGGCGTTGGAGCCCTTCAGACCTGCCATGCTCAGGGTGGTGGTGCTGACGGTGTGGGGGTCCTTCACGTACACCCCATCTACCAGTGAGTAATCCCGCTGGTCGGTGCCGCTGCTGATTTTTACATGCTCCATTTTCAGCACATACACCGCCGCGCACCCCACCAGCAGCAGCGCAAGGGCGATCACCGCCGCCAGCAGAAAGGGTCTGCGGATGCGGTGGGCTTTGCCGGCGCCGCCGGAGACGGTTTCCGTCTCCGCTTCTTCAATGTACTTCCGGCTGATGTAGCTCAGCCCCAAAAAGATTTCCTGCCCGTTCATACGTAAATTCCCTCCTGTTCCAGAAATAAGCGGAGCTTTTCCTTCGTCCGGCTCAGCTGCATTTTGACCTTGCTTTCCGTCATGCCGTATCGGGCGGCGATCTCGGGGACGGAGTCCACGTACCAGTACCGCCGCAGGAAGATCAGGCGACTGTCCTTTGGCAGACTTTCGAGGAAAGCATCCAGCAGCTTGCCCAGCTCCTTTGCCTCCATTTGCCGCTCGTGGACGGCGTCGGGGATGCAGTTTTCCATTTCCTCGGTGAGGGGAACGACCTGGGCGCGGCGCTTGGCGGCCTGCTTCCAGTCCACGCGGTTCAGGGAGAGGTGACGGCAGATCGAGGCCAGAAACGCAAAGAAATACTTGGGTCGCCGGGGCGGGATGCTTTTCCAGACTTCGGCATAGGTGTCGTTGACGCTTTCCTCGGCGTCCTCCCGGTTTTGCAGGATGTTTTTTGCCAGTGTGTGTAGCCGTTTGCCGTAGGCTGTGTCCGTTTCCCTTATGGCGTCCTCATCCCGGGCAAAATAGAGGTCGAGGATTTTTGCGTCTTCCATTTGAGGGTCACTTCCTTTCTTTTTGTCCTTCACCCTGATAATAAGATTTTACCACGCAAACGTCACATTTTTGGCAAAAAATTTTTCGGAACAGGAAAAAGCAGCCCGGCCGGGCGGCTTTTTGCGCTTGGATTCTGGTTACAGGGGCCTCACCGACGTTTCCACGTAAACCGTGTCCCGAATCTCTATGATGACGTCTGTGGGGTCATCGGGATTCGTCGTGACCGTGGTGATCTCGTCCGGTACGTAGACGGTGCCGCCTGAGTTGCTGCTCTGCTCCTTGTCGATCTCGTAGCCCTCCGGCGGGGTGTCCGTCCCGTGGTAGCCGTAGGCTTTCTTTTCCACGAAAGCATCCTCGTCAGGGGTCTTATCCTCGAAGCGGATGGTCTTGATGACGTCCTTTCCTTCGGAATCCGTGGAAACGCGGATGGTGGGGAACAGCTTGCCATCTCTGGAATCGTGACTAGCGCTGTTCATAGCATTGCTGTTGCTGTATGCTTCATCCACGGTTTTATCGGCGGCGTCCGTCGCTTCGTAGACCGTTCCGGGATCAAGCTTATTTTTGTTTTCGTCCCAGATGCTAAATTCCAGATCGTTATTGGGGACTTCCTCGTCCAGCGTCAGATAATAGCGCACACCGTTGTCGATGTCTTCCTTACTGTAGGCGATGCCGATGTAGTAATCCGAAACGGTGAGCCAGTCAGGGGGAGTCTGCTCATGACCGCCGTTCATGGCATAACAGTCCGGCTTGGAGGGGATATGCCCCGTGGAGCCGACATAGTACACGTAGATCGTGGTCACTTCCGGACGCTTGGTCACGGAATTCATGATCTCGGATTCCTCGGGAGAACCCTTCGCCGCGACCTCTAAGCCATTGTCCTTGGCCGCGGGAGCGGCGGCATCACTTTCCTTCGACACGAAGCCTGCAATGCGGATGATCAGCTTTCCTTCCCCGGCGTTTGCCAGTGTGAAGGAATCGTTCAGCGAGACACCCACTCCGGCGGTGCTGAGGAACTGGGCGAGGGCTTCCTCCTTGCCCGGGGCGTTCAGCCGTCCGTCTTCAATTTGCAGGTCGGACACGGCCAGACCCAGCGTCTGGAGCGCGTCGCCGTTTTCCCGCACCAGCTTGGCGGCGGCAAGGTCTTCCAGACGGACATAGACACGGCCATTTTCCAGCTTGGGCGCGTAGGCGACGCCCTCAAGGGTAATGGCTTCTTCGGTCAGCCCATGGGCGTCCACAGACGCGGGGTTCGGCAGGCCGTAGCCATAGCGAACCCATTCCACAGGCAATTCGTTTTCCTCCGCAAAGGCAGCCATCGGGAGGATGAGCAGCAGAAGACAGCACATCAGCAGTCTTCTCAAGTGGGTTTTCATGTGTTATCCTTCCTTTCCTTCCCCGTGGGGGATTGATGTAAGACCATTATACAGGAAGCGGCGACGGAAAGCAAGAAGAAAATGGTATGTATACCAAATCTTAAGAATTAAAGAATGTCTCCCCGGAAAAATGGGGAGACATTCGGGGAAATGGCTTGTTTTTCAGCATTTGGCTCGCTCGCCGACCCGGCAGTACACGAGATACCCCGCCGCAGCGGCGATGGACAGTCCGTAAACCGCGGCGATCCAGATAAAGGGCAGCCTGGTATGAATTGCGTACAGGAATCCCGCCATGAGGGAGCCGATGATGCTGCCGAGGGATTTGGTCGCGTTGTAGAAGCCCATGACCAGATTCTTTTGAGCGGGGTCTGCCCGGGTGGCCACCATGTCCTGCAACACGGGGACGCTGACGGAGTATCCGGCATACAGTGCGATGCCGCAGGAGAGGAAAACGGAGATTTGGGGCGCAAGGACGGTCCCCAGAGAGGCCAGGGTGCAGGCGCTTACCAGCACGACCATGGACTTTCCGGTGTCGGCCTTCCGGATGATCCACAGGCACAGCGTCATATTGAACAGGAAGGACACGAAGCCCACCACGGCCTTGATGATGCCGTTATAGGCGGAGGTCAGCCCCAGCTGGTCTTTCAGGTAATAGTTGAACACCTGGTCAAAGCAGGTATTTCCCAGGTTGATGAGAATATTCACCAGAAACAGAAGAACAAAGGCGGTATTCATGAAATATTTGCCGTCCCGGAAGGCGTCGAAGGGGTTGCCGTTTGCGAGAAGCTCCCTGACGGACACCTTTCCGGTGCGTTCCGCATCCGGTTCGCAGCACAGCCGGAACAGAATGCCGCTGACGATCACGGTGACTGCCTGCAAAATGAAGGTGGCGCGGATGGAAAATTCTCCCACCACCCCGCCGACGAGATAGCCGAAGGCGCCGAACACCGAAAGGACGGTGGCGCTGTAGGTCAGATATTTTGCCGTATCCTCCGGCTTTGCCACATTGACCACGTAGGTCAGCAGACTGACGAAGACACCGCCGAGAAACGCGCCTGCCAGAAACCGCACAAAGAGAATACCCGCCTGGGTGGTGGAATAGGCGAACCCCAGCTGCGCCAGAGCATAGCCCAGGCAGCAGATCAGCAGAGACGCCCGGGAGGAAATGAACCGGTTGATATTGCCCCAGAAGGGGGACAGGGCAAAGTTGGCGATCATCATGACCGCCAGCATCAGCCCGAACATATAGTCCGGCAGACCCAGCTCCTGAATGATGGTGGGCGTTACAGGGTGCGCGAAATTGGACGCAAGGTGAAACAGCGCCATGGCCACGAAGAACAGAAGAAAGCGGGTTTTATATTTCATAAATACGGCCCCAATCGGTCATTCCAGGGTGACGGTCATTTCATTGCGGTAGGTTTCGCCTGCGGGCAGGTGAATCATGTGTTCCTGTTTGGCAAAGTCCTCCACGAAGGCGCTGTGAGAGGGGAGACTGACCCACGGCTCGATGCAGACGTAGGGGGCGTCGGTTTTGGGCGCGTGCCACAATCCGACGAAGGGCATGTCCGGGAAGGACACCGTGACCCTGCGGGAAGACTTGCTAGAGCGCAGGGTCAATTCGCGGCTGACATTGCCCAGCACCACCGCGTCCAGATCGAACAGCGCATGGGTCAGGGGAATTGTGCGGCCGTTTTCCAGAGGATAGGGAGATTCGGTGCCGGCAAGCCGGTAATTGGCGGGATCCATGTCCACCCGCACGGGCTGGCAAGGCTCGGCAAAGTCCAGCTCCCAGTCCTCGAAGGAACCCTCGCCGTTCAGGGGGACGTTGAAGCCGGGGTGTCCGCCGATGCCGAAGTACATCTCCCGGGAATCCCGGTTTTCCACCAGACAGGTCTTGCGGATCTGATTTTCCCGAAGGGAGTAGCATACGTGGAAGGCAAAACGGAAGGGGTACATGGAACGGGTCTTCTCGTTGTCGGTTAAGGTGAAGCGGATGGAAGACCCGGTCTGTTCGGTCACGGCGAAATCCGTGCCGATGCAGAAGCCGTGGATGGTCATGGGGTAGGTCTTCCCGTCCAGCAGGTACTGCCCGTCGGTCAGACGACCGACATAGGGGAACAGGTTGGCGTCTCGCCGCGCCCAGTATTTGGCGTTGCCCTGCCAGAGATATTCCGCGCCGTCCTTGACGATGCTGTGCAGCACGGCGCCGCAGGCGTCCAGGGTCACGGTCAAAACATCATTGTGAAGGGTATACAGGTTCATAATATGTCCTCCTGAAGTGATAGGATTTGTGTAACCAGTATAGCGTGAAAGGCTGCACTTTGCAAGATTTTGTGAAAAGTATGAAAAACTGCGTAAGAAAGGTATATGCGCAGCGGCAGCGTCATGGGCGGCCGGTTTGCGGGTGTCTGTCCGCCGGGAAAGCGGGTTTTCCCTGCAATTCGTGCATTCGATAAAGGAAAGTGTAGATTGCATATATTGCAAAACGGCGAAAATGCAGCTACAATAAAAACAGCAAATGGGCAATATGCTCAAAAATAAATTTTGGGAGGTTACAATATGGCAGACTACCGCACGATTCCCGCCGCGGAACTGGGCAAGGGCAGCAATATTAAGGTCGAGCTGTGCGAGACAGAGGTGGATCTTTATTGGAAGATGGCGATCGAGGTTCTGGAGCTGATCCAGGAAAACAACGCCAAGGGCGAAAAGACCGTTATGATCGTTCCCTACGGCCCTCTTGGCCCCTACGCCCGGCTGGTGGAGCTGATCAACAAGCACCGGGTCAGCCTGAAGAACTGCTGGTTCATCAATATGGACGAATACTTAGATGAGAACAAGCAGTATCTGCCCAAGACCGACCCGCTGTCCTTCCGCGGCGGCATGGATCGGATTTTCTACGGTCTGGTAGACCCTGAGCTGCTCATGCCGGAAGAGCAGAGAATTTTCCCCGAGCCGGGCAACGAAGGCCGCATCTGGGAGACCATCCAGAAGCTGGGCAAGCTGGATATGTGCTGGGGCGGCGTCGGCATCACGGGACATATCGCCTTCAATGAGCCGCCGGAACCCGGTGAAGTATGCACGGACGAGGAATTCCTCCAGCGTCCCACCCGGGTGCTGAAACTGGCGCGGGAGACCAAGACCATCAATGCGTTCATGAACGCGGGCGCCGATCTGGACGCCATCCCCGACTGGTGCATCACCGTAGGCATGAAGGAAATTTTCCACGCCCGGAAGGTTCGTATGTGCATGCCTCGTGACTGGAATGCCGCCATGCTGCGCAAAGCGCTCCACGGCCCCGTCAGCTGCAAGGTTCCCGTGTCCCTGTTCCAGAATCACGGCGACGCCAAGATCTACGCCATCGCGCTGGCCGC
>CAKTKX010000011.1 GCA_934572365.1 uncultured Oscillospiraceae bacterium | reverse complement strand
TGGTTAACACCATTTTATCCTGCGAATCCTTCGCAGGCCGCCGGTGGCGGCGAGAAATGTATGGACTTACGTTTTTTTGCGGCTACGCCGCTGGCTGCTGAAACAGCAGCCGAATAAAACGGTTTTTAACCGTTTTATTAAAAACTAGTATCACACTTGTCCTTGTCATATTCGGCATCGATTCCAACGGAATACAGGTTCTCGATCCTTACCAAACCACTGGCATAGCTATTCCCGCTTTTTGCGCCTACATAGTCAATAAAACCTTCTCTATCGAACATAAACCGTCCTCCAATGACGAAGAAGATATGTAAATCCATTATACTTGGTTAATTGTGGGAATACAATATGAAAAACAGCTATTCCTCCTTGCTTTCGCGGATTTCCCCCAAATTGGTCACAACAACGCCTTTTCTTAGGGCGTACGCAGTCAGCTCTTTTGCATTGCTCGCCGGATGCCACGCATAGGCAATCAGATAGTCCACATGATCGATCATATACCGGTTTGCTCTCACGATAGCGTACCGGCGGGGAACAGATTCCATGCCCGGTGGGTAGAAAGTACCATCAAACCCGGGTGGTGTTTCAATGGGGCGCTCTGCCGGATGATAGGAGAGCAGAAGCAGCAGAGTAGTTCCCGGATACAACGCCTTTGCTGAGATAACAGCCCTTGCAGCCATGCGGTCAAAACCTCCGTAGTTACCGACAATGAATTCCGTAACACCACAGTGAACAATGTGATGCTCTACAGCCTCTGTAAGCGCTGAAAAGATTTCCTCGGAAATTTCCCTGTGGCCAATAAAGAAGCAGCTTTTCATATTGCACCTCAATATTTGGTAATACCAAATTTTAATTATTATATTTGGTATTACCAAATATATCAAGACCCCTACGGCATATAATGATGCCATAAGGGTGGTGAGCAGTATGAAACCGAGAAAGCTGGAGCTAGGCGATCGTAACATCATCGGCAAGCGTGTTACCGAGGCGCGGCTGGCACTGGGAATGAAACAGGTGGAACTGCTTGCCAAATTGCAGCTTGCCGGGATTGATATCAGCGTACCCGCGCTGTCTTTACTGGAAGGTCAGAAACGCCCGGTATCAGATATTGAGCTGAATGCCCTGGCAGACATCCTGAATGTATCCGTTGACTGGCTGCTGGGTAGAGAATGAAAAAACGCCGTCGATGCGAGTTGCGCTCACACCGACGGCGATGTTTATTTTATGCCCTGTTTTTCCTTGAAAAAAGCAAGAAATCCGGAAAGCAAAACACCGGGAAAAAGTTTAAAATTCCCGGTTTTCTGAAAAAGCATTTTTCGGAACTATCCCCGCGGCTATCCCCCACGGCATTTTGGACCGCCCCATTTTGCGCCAAAAAGTTAGAAAAACACCGGATTTCTTATCGAAATCCGGTGCTTTTATGGTTGCGGAGGCAGGACTCGAACCTACGACCTCCGGGTTATGAGCCCGACGAGCTTCCAACTGCTCTACTCCGCGATATTTTGTTACACTCCTTAAGTGCCTGTATATCATAGCACGCGTTGGGCTCTTTGTCAACCCCTATTTTCACTGCGGAACGGCCGTTGTCAACTCCTTTTGCGACGAACACTATAGAAATCCAAGTGAAACGAAACAAACTGCCCCGGTTTCTACTGTCCGTACAAACCGGGGCAGTTCAGCGTGCGAAACTCCCATCAGCTTTTTTATGGAGGAAAGCGTCACACGGGGTGTGGCACCAGTTCCGCAAGCGCTTTTGCCAACTGGCGACGCAGGCGGTGTTGGCGCAAAAACGGCCTCCGTATCGCTGGTACCCAACATGACAATGAAAGAATCTAAAGGCCCCGTAGCTCGTGAGGCGGGAGAATATGCTGTCCAGGCCGCAGGCACCCTCATGCAGGGAACCTGTGAACGCGAAGGTTCCCATCGCCCAGCCTTATGGCGCGCCGTTATTTCAGCAGCTGCTTCAAATCTTCCTCCGGCGTAGTAATGGGCGCAATTCCGAAGTTGTCCACGAGATAATTCAGCACATTGGGCGAAAGAAACGCCGGCAGTGTGGGGCCGAGGCGGATGTTCCTGATGCCCAGATGCAGCAGAGTCAGCAGAATACACACCGCCTTCTGCTCGTACCAGGACAGCACCATGGACAGAGGCAGGTCGTTTACACCGCAGCCAAATGCATCGGCCAGAGCAACGGCAATCTGAATGGCACTGTAAGCGTCGTTGCACTGCCCCACATCCATCAGACGGGGCAGACCGCCAATGGTACCCAGGTCAAGGTCATTGAAACGATATTTGCCGCAGGCAAGGGTCAGCACCACAGTATCCGCAGGGGTCTGCTTGACGAATTCCGTATAGTAGTTGCGGCCGGGACGCGCCCCATCACAGCCGGCGACCAGGAAGAAGTGCCGGATAGCACCGGCCTTCACCGCCTCGACGACCTTGTCCGCCACGCCCAGCACCGCGCCCCGGGCAAAGCCGGTCATGACCGTGGTGCCGCCGTTGATGCCGGTGAACACTTTGTCCTCAGAATAGCCCCCCAGTTCCAGCGCCTTCTCAATGACCGGGGTGAAGTCCTTATCTTCGCCGATGTGGGTGATTTCCGGATAGGACACCATGGCCGTGGTGAATACACGGTCGGCGTAGCTCGCTTTCGGCGGCATCAGGCAGTTGGTGGTGAACAGCACCGGCGCGGGGAGCGCCGCAAATTCCTTCTGCTGATTCTGCCACGCCGTGCCGAAATTGCCCTTGAGATGGGCATACTTTTTAAGTTCCGGATAGCCGTGGGCGGGGAGCATTTCCCCGTGGGTGTAAATGTTGACGCCCTTGCCCTCGGTCTGCTCCAGCAGCAGCTTCAGGTCGTGAAGATCGTGGCCGGAGATGACGATGAACGGCCCTTTCTCTACGGTCAGGGGAACGGTGACAGGTGCGGGGGTGCCGTAGCTTTCGGTGTTGGCCTTGTCCAGAAGCGCCATGCATTTGAGATTTTTATCGCCGACCTCCATCACGATGGGCAGCAGCTCGTCCATGCCCCAGTCCTCGCCTACGGCAAACAGTGCCTTGGCCAGGAAACGGTTCACTTCCTCGTCGGTGTAGCCCAGCACCATGGCGTGATGGGCATAGGCCGCCATGCCCCGCACGCCGAAGAGGATCAGGGATTTGAGACTGCGGATGTCCTCCTGCGCACTCCAGAGCTTCGCCATATCGTAATCGTCGGTTCGGCCGCAGGCGGAAGCGCAGACGGCGCAGTCGGGAACCAGTCGCGCCTTTTCTCCATGCACCCGGTCGATCAGTCGGCGGATGGTTTCCTCATTAAAATTCACATTGGTGACGGTGGTGAACAGCCCCTCGATCATCAGCCGCCAGGTATCCCCGTTCACATCCGGGGCATTATCGGTAGCACGCGCCAGCCCCACCAGTGCGCCGGTCAGCTCGTCCTGGAGCTTCGCCACATCGGCGGTCTTGCCGCATACGCCCGCTTTCCCCGTGCAGCCGGTGCAGAGCGCCGTCTGCTCACACTGAAAGCAAAACATCTTGTTGTCCATTGGAAATCCTCGCTTTCTTTTTGGCATCTTGCCTTTTCACCTGCATTATACTATAATGGAATCAACAAGTCGGTTGAATTTTCAACAAAAGAGGATTTTTATGAAGGAATTTTTATCCGTGATCCGGTCTTCCCAGCTCTTCTCCGGCGTTTCGGAGCGGGAGCTTACCGCCATGCTCACCTGCCTCAAGGCAGAAAGCAGAGACTTTCCGAAGGATGCTTTTCTGCTGCGCACAGGCGATACTGCTGAATCCATCGGCCTCGTGCTGTCAGGAAGCGTTCTTGTCATTCAGGAGGATATCTGGGGCAACCGCAACATTCTTTCCAAGGCGGGGCCGGGACAGACCTTCGCCGCCGCATTCGCCTGCGCCCCCGGCTCCCGGCTGAATGTGAGCGTGGTGGCCGAAGTCCCCGTCACCGCAATGTTTCTGAATGTGAAGCGCATTTTGACCGTCTGTCCCTCCGCCTGCGCGCACCACAGCCGGATCATCCGCAATTTGCTGGGCGAGCTTGCCGAGAAAAATCTGCGTTTCAGCGAAAAGCTCACCCATGTGGGTCAGCGCACCACCCGGGCAAAGCTCATGTCCTATTTCTCCGCCGAAGCCCAGCGTCTGGGGAAATATGCGTTTGACATTCCTTTTTCGAGGCAGCAGCTTGCAGATTATCTCGGGGTCGAGCGCAGCGGGCTGTCCCTGGAACTTGGAAAAATGCGCAGTGAAGGGCTTCTTGACTTTCATAAAAATCACTTTGTTTTGAAGGTTTAACATAGCATGGCACAAAACGTCCTCTTGACAGCCGAACACCCCGCCGGGAGTCATTGCTCCCGGCGGGGTGTCTTTATTGGATCTTGGATTCATCGCTGCATCTAACGTCCAAACTTCAGCAGCCGTTACGCCGCTGTCAGTAAATCTCCTGCTCAATGTCCCGGAAAATGTCGTCATCGAAGAATTCTTGCAGATCCATCCCCAGTCCCTGGCAAATTTTCAGGACGGTTTGAATGGTGATGGAGTTATTCCTTCCGTTGACAATATTATTCAGCGTGGACTGGGTAATGCCGCAACGTTCGCCCAACGCATTCAGTGACAGCTCGTTTTCGTCGCATAAATTCAAAATCCGGATTTGCAGTGCTTCCTTGGAACGCATTCCCCTCACCTCACTGCCGCGATGATATCGTCCTCCGTGTTGATAAGGTTACCTCTTTTCCGTTGATTTTTCGTTTTTTCGTAAAAAATCGGCAAATGAGAGATCGAACAAACGCAAAGAAACCTCTGATGAAACCGTCAAAAGCTGACAATGCGGGATTCTTCTCCGGGCAAATGTTTCGAAAGCAGAGGAATACGTTCCATATTTCCCGCTTTTAAAACTGCCCCGGCAGAAATGAGTATCCGCTGTTCAGTCGCAGACGATTGAATCAGAGGTTTCCAAATATGGCAAGGTGATATAAGAAGATACACTTCCAAGAGGCTGCCCGTACCGGTGCTGTCGGAACGCCTCTATTCCACGTTCTTAAACAAATCCGACGCGAAAAATGTCGGTAAGTCGATTTCAAGTCCGTCGCATATCTTTTGAATCGTGGACACGTTGGTGGAATTGTTCCGTCCATAGATGATATTGCTGATCGTTGACTGGTTGATCCCGCAGATGGAACACAGACCGTTTATCGTCATGTCCCGTTCTTCGCACAGCTGGAAAATCCGCTGGCACAGTGCATCCCTGAGCTTCATGGCTTTACCCCCTTGTACAACGATCAACCCAAAACACAAGCCCGAAAGTACACCCTTATTGTCGCATATTTTGGCAGAAAATGGTATACCTTTTTCTCGAAAATATGCACAATCTTTTCATGCGCCGTACTGTCTTTCTAGACAAAGAGTGTATTTTTTCGGCATTGATCAACTGCACGCAAAAGGAAACCGCTCTTGCCTATTAAGGCAAGAGCGGTTTTATGGAGCGGGCGACGAGGCTCGAACTCGCTACCTCCACCTTGGCAAGGTGGCGCTCTACCGGATGAGCTACGCCCGCACGGAACAGGGTTTATTATAGCGGTTTTTCCAAAAATGTCAAGTATTTTTTTCCAAATTTCCTTTGAAGGGATTATATATATTCCGGCGTGCAGCAGCAAATTGGGATACTCCGAAGCTCCCCTGCCCTAATATTTTCGGGACAGGCATCCCGGCTGTGCCAATGGGATGTCTGCCCCGAAAGAGGAGGGTGATAAGCTATTTCATCATATCCAGAACCCACTGGGGTGCCAGCTGAGGCAGCGGGGTTCCATCCTTCCTTGCTCTCCGATAGGCCGCAATGGTCTCGGTTCGCTTATCTTCGTAGGCCTTCTTTTTCTCGGCCTCTTCCAATACCGTTTCGATATATTCCACGGGAATCACGCACACGCCGTCGGAATCGCCGACCACCAGATCACCGGGACACACCTTTACGCCGCCGCACATAATGGGCGTATTGATGCTTCCCTCATCCTTCTTGATAGGCCCCCGGGGCATAAAGCCGCGGCTGTAGACGGGGAATCCCAACTCCACATTGCCGTCCCGATCCCGGGTGCAGCCATCAATGACCATTCCTTCAAAGCCAACCGCCTGGCAAGCGCCCATGATCAGGTCGCCAAAGTAGGCTCTTTCTTCGTAGGCCTTGCCGTCAATGACCATCACATAGCCCTCTGCGGCGAAGCTGTAGCTGGCCACGTGGATGGGGAAATTGTCACCGTTTGCCGTTTCCACGGTCAGCGCAGTCCCCACTACGGTCATTCCCCGCTCCACGGCATTGATGTGCATATCCATGCAGCCGCCGTTGGGAATATCGATTTTCGCTGCCTTCACGCCATCCAGCAGAAGCGGAACATTCAGCTGCTTCGCCCGGCGGATGATCTCATCGCTGAGCAGCGGTGCACAGGGTGCAATCATTTTTTCCTCCTTACTTCACCATGGGCTTGTACAGTCCCTTGGTGAACTTTCTCAGATTCCCCAGCCGTTCAAGCACCTGCCGGTTGTCCAAATGCTTCGACATATCGTAATGGTCCTCATGAACCAGCTGTTCCAGCGGTTCCCGCCACCCGCCGCCGGGCATGGGCTTTTCGGGGTAGCCGATGGGAATCAGCGTATGCAGGATCATAGGCTCCGGGATTCCCAGTATCTCTCTGAATGGCTCCTGGGTATGGATACTCATCCACTGGGAAGTCAACCCCAGAGACTGCGCCGCCAAATGGATCAGAAGTGCCGTATTGGAAAGGCTGTCTGTCAGATGCGTCTGGTTAAGACCCATAGTATGGCCGCCCAGCACCGTTCCCCACTGCTTCCGTCCATCCCCCGCCAAAGCGATGATGACAGGCGCTTCACTCCACAGTCGGCGGGACTTTTTGATTTGCAGCCCCTCCTCGGGGTCTGCGCAGTCCACGCAGTAGCCCGGATGGCGATATTCCGGACAGCGCATTTGCTCCATCCACCACATCAGATCCATGTCCACCGCGCAGTATCCTTCAAAAAGCTGCCGCCGCACCTCCGGGGAGCGAACCACAATATAGCTCCACGGCTGGGAATTTGCCCCGGAAGGCGCCCAGCGCGCCACTTCCAGTATTTTCTGCACCTGATTATCTGAAACAGGGCGGCTGCTGAAATTCCGACAGGTACGCCGATGCATTGCAACATCCAGCAGTGCCTCATACCGATCCAAGGATGCTTCCATGTTTACCGCCTTTCTATCAGCCAAGATAGTCCACGTACTCCATCACGGTGTCGTAATACGCTTCATCGATATCCTGGTAGTCCTGTCCCAGATGGACTTCCATATTGATGCCGCTGTTCTTCGTATATTCCACAAAATTGGGATTCTCCACTGCCTTGGCAAACGCGTCGACCAGCCGCTCCACCACATCGTCCGGCGTGTTGGGAGGTGCCACGATTCCGCGGCGCATGCTCAGGGTCGGGAAGTCATAGCCAAGCTCCTTCATCGTGGGAACATCGGGCAGGGCTTCCAGCCGCTCGTCCGCCAGAATGGCCAGGATCGCCAGCTCGCCCTGATTGTTGATGGCATAGTCATAAGCAACAATGGACATGGTGACGTCCTTGTTCATAACCGCCATCACGCTGGGGCTGGAACCGTTGTAAGGAACCTCGGCATAGTCCACGCCCAGAGCATCCTTCATGATCATGCTTTGCAGATACATTGCGCCGCCGATACCGGAATTGGCATTGGAAACCTTGCCGGCTTTGCACGCTTCCAAAAGTGCGTCCACGGAGTCGATTCCGCCGTCCTTCTTCACAACGATGGCGTAAGGCGTAGAGTCAAAGCAAATGATGTGCTTGAAGTCGCGGACGTTGAACACACCGTCCTTGGAGATCTGGGTCACGGTGGTCAGCGGGGAGGAGTGCGCCAGCAGCGTGTAGCCGTCAGGGGATGCGTTCCAGACCTGGGTGCAGGCGATCTTTCCGCCGGAACCGGGCGCGTTTTCAACAACCACGGCCACGCCCAGCTCTTCCTGCAGCCACGGCTGCAATGCACGGGTAAACAGGTCGGCGCCGCTGCCTGCCTCCGACTGGCCTACAATGTGGATCGGCTGGGTGGGCATCCAGGCAGATGCTGTTGCTTCTCCGGTTTCCGCCACCGACGCAGCCGTTTCCGGAACCGTCGGTGCAGCATTGGTTACCTCTGTGGTCTTGCTGCCGCAGCCCGTCAGCGCCGCGAGCATCGCCAGCGCAAAAACAGCTGCCAGGATTCTGTGAATGGTTTGATGTTGTTTCATGGTATACCTTCTCCTTTTTATTTTCTTTTTTTCTCAGGTAAATGGTCTTTTACAAAGGGCCATATTACGACAAACAGCAGTAAAACCGTCAGCGCAAGAGTGATCGGCCGCTTCACCAGGAAGGAAAGGTCTCCGTAAATGATCATGGAACGGAACAGATTTGTCTCTGCATTGGAGCCAAGAACCAATCCCAGTACAAAGCAGACCATCGGCCAATTGGCCTTTTTCAGGAAGTATCCGATGATTCCGAAGAAAATCATCACAAAAACGTCAAAGATGTAGCCCCGGATGCTGTAGGAGCCGATAAAGCAAAGGATTGTGATGGCCGGAACCAGAATCTGATAGGGTACGACAGTTACCTTTGCGAAAAACCGAAGCAGCGGAATGCCGATAATGACAATTCCCGCGCAGGTGAACGTCAGTCCCCAGAAGAACGTGTAGAGCGTATCGGGGGAATCCACAAACAGTCTGGGGCCCGGAATAATATTGTGGATCATCAGCAGTCCCATCAGGACGGCGCAGGTCGGGCTTCCCGGAATGCCAAAGGCCAGTGTGGGAATGATTGCGCTTCCGATGGTTGCATTGTTGGCGGCCTCCGGCGCGATCACGCCCTTGATGTTGCCCTTTCCGAAGGTATCTCCGTCAGGCTCGCTGCTCTGGGTCGTGCTGTAGGCCAGCATACTGGCGGCGCTGCCGCCCGCTCCGGGAGTAACCCCCAGAAGGATGCCCAATACCGTGCCGCGCAATGTAACCTTCCAGTTCCGGAAAACCGCCTTGGCTCCGTCCATCACATTGCCGGAAAGCTTGGTATCTCCTGTGATCGTCCTAGCACTTTCCGCCAGACTGATCGCCTGGGAGAGTCCGAACAAGCCAACCACGATCGCCATGAATTCCACGCCGTCGGCCATGTAGATACTTCCGAAGGTAAACCGGTCAAAGCCGGTAATGGCGTCATAACCAATGGTCGCCAGCGCCAGTCCGAAGAATCCGCTGAGAATACCCTTGGACAGGGACTGCTTGGAAGATGCCGCGATAACGCCAAGCCCCACCATTGCCATCATAAACTGTTCCGGTGCGCCGAAGTACAGGACGACCTTCGACACCAGGGGCGTCAAAAACGTCAGGCACAGGCAGGAGAAGAATCCGCCCACCGCCGAAGCAAACAGGGATGCACCCAGCGCCTCATAGCTTTTTCCCTTCTGGGACATCGGATAGCCGTCAAAGCAGGTCGCCGTGTTGGTAGGTGTTCCCGGGATCCCCAGCAGCACCGAGGTAATGGAGCCGCCGTACATAGCGCCCTGGTAGATACCTGCCGCAAGGATCAGCGCCTTCGTGGCGTCCATTCCAAAGGTAAGCGGAATGATCAGCGCAATGCCCGTCGTAGCACCCAGGCCGGGAAGCGCACCGATGATAATGCCTGCCAGTGTGCCGATCAGCATCAACATCAGATTCATGGGATGGAGGGCGCTTAAGAGTCCCTGAAAGATTTCTGTCATATTGCTTTCCCTCCTTAAAACAGTTTCTCCAGCAGAATTCCGCTGGGCAGGAAAATATACAGCAGCTTCTCAAAGCAGAAATAAACCGCCACAATCACCGCCGCTGCGCCTATGTCCACCAGGAGCGGCTTCTTCATCTTGAATTTCCCCACGAAAAGGACTGTAAACAAAATCGACGACAGCACAAAGCCGATCAGATACATAACCACCGCGTATCCAACGATCATTCCCGTTGCGATCAGGAAATTGGTACGGTTCTCAAAAACAGGCTTTTCTTCCTTTTCGGCCTTCTGCCTGCGGAAGATATTCACCAGCTCCGCTATCCCCGCTAAGGCAATGACCACGAATACAAAGATTGGGTACGCTGCGGCGTCCGCAGGCATATGCTCCACCGCGAAGCCGTCGATCGCCATGACCGCGATCAGTCCCAAAACAACGATCGTCATGATCGCCTCAAACGGAATTTTCTTTTTTTGCTTCATCCTCGCTTCTCCTTTTCTATACCAGCTCGTCTCCCGCCACCGGGAAGAAGTTACTGAAGCTCTCGCCGTATTGATAGCTGTTGTTGCCGGAAATGCGGCGCAGGTGGTTGCCGCGCAGATGGGCGCGCTCGGTGTAGTAGTTAATCAGGTGCTTCTGTGCCTTGAAGCACTGCATGGCCGCAACCTTCTGATCATACACCTCGCTGATATCGATCAGTGTACCGGGTACATACTTGCTCAGCTCGGTCTGGTGGGGTTCAAAGCCGAACAGGCGCATCTGTTTGGTGGTTTTGGTTCCCTCCAGGCGATAGCCGTTGGAGTTTGCCTGAATGCTGCACGCAAATACGAACTGTGCCACGTTGTTATGATCCGGATTCAGGATATCCTCGCCGTTCTTATCGTGAGTGATAATGATGTTCGGCTGCACCTCCCGGATCTTCCGGATCATACGCTCCCGGGTCTCGTCCATTTTCAGGGCAGGCTCCATAGGATAGTCCGGCAGGTCCCAGAACTCGATATTCTTGATGCCCAGGATCTCCGCAGCCTGTCTGGTTTCACCGAGGCGCTCTTCCTTGACACTCTCATAGGTAGCGCCTTCCTGCTTCCACAGGTCGTTGCTCTCCCCCCGGACGCCGAAGCTCAGCACCACCACATGAACCTCCGCACCGTGTTTGATGTACTTGGCAATGGTGCCGCCCGCGCGCCACACATAATCGGCAGCATGTGCGCTGACAACCAGAACCTTTTTCCCCTCGATCATTGCAATTGCCTCCTAATCGATTTCAATTCAATCTTTGCCCAGCAGCTTTCTGGGATTGTAAACCATCATGGTGCGAATTTCCTCGGCGGAGAAGCCCTCGGCAGTGAGCTTTTCGGCCCAGGCCAGCATTCCCTCATCCGGATAAACAGCCGCCGGCTGTCCCAGATCGGTACCCAGGATCACATTTTCAGCGCCCAGCGCCCGGATCTGCTCCACTTCCGTCTGCCAATCGCTTTTGCCCGTAGCCCAGGTCGTGTAGCAGTGTTCCATCTTGGCGCCGTAGGAAGCAAACATCTTCTGATCCTCCACCGAGTAGCAGGTGGTGGGGAAGGTTACATGGGTAATGACCATGTTCTTCACGCCCCGTTTTGCAGCCTCCGGAATCAACTTGTAGGCTTCCTCGTGGGAGATATGCCCGGTGGTCAGGATGACATTGTACTTTGCAATCACGTCCAGGGTATCCAGCACATTCCGCTTCAGGTTGCCCTGTGCATCCAGGCAGCTGATGGTAGGTGCCTCAATGCCGGCTTCCTTCATCTCCAGAATGATCCGCGCCCAGAACGGCAGCTTCTTGTTGGGATCCCCGCTGAAGGTATGGGTACGCTCATGCTCACTGTCGCAGGTAGGGAACCAAACCAGCTTTGCCCCGCTGCGAGCCGCCATCTCCATAGCCGTGGGATTGATCCCACCCACCGAGCTGTTCAGGGTGATCGTACCGACGTAGTCCACATCCGGATACAATTCGTGCATCAGCGCAGCCCGTTCACTGGTACAAAAGAAGTGGCTCTTAATGGCGTATCCCGCCATGCCGCTTTCCTGGATGCGCTTTGCCATCTCAATATCATTCATCTTCCGGGGCAGGACATCCGGTGCCGAGTGAACGTGCAGATCATATGCACCCTTGATCAAATCTTTACAGTCCATGAAATCATCTCTCCTCTCGTGATGTTGATTTTCAATATTGTAGAGCAAATTATCTTATATGCACGGATTGTATAACATTCTTGTTTCCTTGTCAAGAGCAATTTCCGCCTGCAAAAGACTTTGTAAACTACGACGGAAATTCATATTTGAATTTGTATATCTTGAACAATCCCCATTTCGCAAATAGAATCTTGACTTTTTTCCTTGTAATGCTATAATGAAACCAACTTTATTGTTGAGCAATAATGTTCTTCCTTCATTTGAACGGAAACAAAAGATTGGGGTAACTTCATGGCCAAAACGAACTCGACCATCACGGTCTACGAATCCTTAAAGGATAAGATCCTCCGGGGCGTCTATTCTCCCTCTGCCAGTTTGCCGGAGGTAGAGCTTGCGAACGAATACAACGTCAGCCGCAACACCATAAAAAAGGCACTGCTGATGCTGGAAAACGACTCCTATGTCACCATTGAGATGAACAAGGGTGCCAAGGTCCGCAGCTATTCCTCCCAGGAGGTGCTGGATTATCTGCAGCTGCGTGTGGAGCTGGAGGGCTTCATCACCCGGCTGGCCGTTCCCTGCATCACGGAGGCACAGTTTCAGCGTCTGGAAGGGATCGTTACCCAGATGTGTCAGCGTCAGGAAGCAGGCGATCTGATGGGGTACTCCGCTCTGAACCAGCAATTTCACGCCATCATCTATGACGCCTGCCCCAATAAAACCGCCACTGAGATCCTGATCAAGCTGAAGCAGCAGATGCGAAAGTACAACATGAAGACGATCCTGGTACCGGGTCGGGATACGCACTCTTTGCAGGAACACAAAGCCATTCTGGATGCCATCCGCATTCAGGATGCCGCAGCCGCCGAGGCCGCCGTCCGCAGGCACGTAGAAAGCGTCCGCGAGACCTTTGAGCGCAATCTGGCACTGCTGTTCTGATGCCCAGACAAACAGCATTCCCCCTGACGCAGGCCGATGGCCGCGTCAGGGGGAATTTATACTGATTCAAAGGGTGCCTTCTCGCCCATTCTCCGGCAGCGGAGCCGGAAATATCCATACGCCAAACCGATTACATACGCGCCTCGCCGTTTTTATTCGCCCAAATTCTCCGTCGCTGCCACCGTTTCCTCCGGCGGGACGGTGGGGGCTTCCGTCGGTTTTTCCGTCTCCCGGATGGTGCCGGTCTCTGCGGCCGGAGCTGCGGAGGCCGCCGGGCATTCGGGGTAGGCCGTGTAGTCCCAGACGTAGCCCGACATCTCCTGGTCGGTGAATTCATGATAGCCGCCCAGTTCGCTGCACCGCAGAAGATCTACATGGTAATAATGCCCGTCGTCCAGCACGATATTCCACGTCCAGGGGTCTCCCGCGTGGGTTCCTGTCACCGTCATGCACTCCAGCCCTGCTAAGCGGCACATGGCGGCGTACACCGTGGCAAAGGCTCTGCTGTCCCCTACTCCGTGGCGCAGAAGGCTGTAGGCCGGGGTAATGGACGTTTCGATCTTGTAATCGAAGCGCTCCATCAGAAAGGCGTACAGCTGGGAAAGCTTCTGACGATCCTCTCCGTCGCCGCTGACGTACAGGGACGCCGCATCGAACACCGGCTTCACCTGAGACTGCATCTGCCGTAGGGCGTCCCGGCCCGTCTGATAGGTGAAGGTCACCTCCACCACCCGGGAGCTCCCGGCGCCGTAGGCCGCCGACGTCACCTGGGGCGTCTCCATCACCGCCTCCGGGTGCTTCTCGGCGTGATCCCGCACCAGCTGGGTAAAGTCCATGGTGACGTAATCATCCACCAGCAGCACCACGCCGGCATCAAAATTGTTCAGCGCCTTGACGATCTCGTTTACCGCTTCCCCGCTGCCGGAGACCTCCCGGATTGTCCGAATCTCCATGGCACCGTGGCGATAGGAAATGGACACAGCTACGGCGGGTAAGCCGCCGTTGGCGCCGATCTCATAGTCGATGCTGTCCACCGCATACGCGCCGACGGGGTAGGTTTCCGTGGCGTACTGCACCGCCACGGCCATGCCGCTTTCCACAGCGTCCGCAGGATAGTCCGCCACATTGATCACGCCGCTTTCGTTGCCGGACTGGATCATTTCCTTCAGCGCCTTCATCAGATCCAGATAGTCGGAAGCCACGACCACCTCCGACTGGGTGTTCTGCCGCTGTTCCAAGTGGGGCGTCACGGAAGAATACCGGCCGTCCATCCAGCCGCAGCCGGTGAGCAGCAGACTGAGCGCCAGCAGCAGCGGCAAAAGCTTATGTCTCATGCGGTTCTCCTTCCTTGCAATTTCCCTACAGTGACTGTTTTGAGTACCGGGAGAAGCCGTCTCCCAGCACCTGGTGCGCCTCCTGCACGATAACAAAGGCGTTGGGGTCGATGTCCATGACCAGCTCCTTCAGCTCCGTGACCTGCTGCTTTTTCACAGCGGTCAGCACCACCTTGGTCGGTTCATGGCTGTAGGAGCCTTCCCCGTTTAAGAAGGTCGCCCCCCTGTCCAGCTTGGTGCAGATGGCCTCTGCCACCTTGTCATACTCTTTGGTGATGATCAGCGCCACTTTGGAATAGTCGAACCGGTACACCACGGCGTCCATCACCTTACCCGTAACGAACACCGCCACGCCGGTATACAGCGCCTTGGTGATGTCCTGAAACACGATGCCCGTCAGGACGGCCACCCCGGCGTCAAAGCACATGGAAATCTGTCCGATGGGGACATCCCGGTACTTGAGTTTCAGCAGCCGCACCACGATATCCGAGCCGCCGGTGGAGGTGCCGCAGATGAACACCATGCCCAGCCCCAGCCCGCAGATCATGCCGCCGTAAAGGGCGCAGAGCAGCGAATCCATGGGCGGCATCGTGACCTTGGCAAAAACGTCGATCAGGATCGAGCTGAGAATCATTCCCAGCAGACTGCCGCAGAAAAACCGTCTGCCGATCTTCACACCGCCGAGGACAAACAGGGGCAGATTGATGATAATCGTCAGCACGCCCACGCTGCCGTAGCCCAGCAGCTCCACCGCCACCAGCGCAAGGCCGGAAATACCGCCGGGGCTGATCTCATTGGGCTGTAGGAACAGGGAAAAGCCCAGTGCGAAAATCGTGCTTCCCACAGCCGTCGCCAGAATCCAGCGGTAATCTTCCCAAATCTTGCGCATAAACGTCCTCTTCTTTCCAATCTGTTCGTTTTTACACCTCGAAGGTTTGCTGCTTTTCCGCCGAATCCTCTTCTTTCAGCAGCGCCCCGGCGGAGGGGATGGTCTTGGTGCGGTAGCGGCTTTCGTTGACGATGCCGCTCTGACTCAGCAGCACCGCGTCCCGCAGCGCCGCCTTCTTTTTCAGCGTCATCACCGCCACGCCCTGGGTATTCCTCGTGGTCTTGGGAAGAAGCTGCGCCGTGGAGAAGATCGCCGCCCGGCCGTCGGTGGAGTACACCGCCATCTGCTCGTCCGCATCCAGCGCCACCACTTTTATCAGCGGGCTTCTGTCACTGTAGGCGCCGGTGAGCTTCTTCCGGTTGGTCTTGGTCTCATAGGCGGACAGGGGGACCTTCGCCGCCTTGCCGTTTTCAAAGAAGAACAGGATAAAGCCCTTGTAGTCCCCGCAGAACACCAGCGCCACCAGATTTTCTCCCGCCTCGAAGCCCAGCTTCTGGGGCAGATAGTCGCCCAGCTGGGATGCCTTGCCGTCGTCGAAGTCGGAAAGACGGGACTTGTAGCACTGATACCGGTCGGTAAACACCAGAAATTCCGCTCTGTTGGTGGTTTCTTTGGAGAAGGACAGGCTGTCGCCCTCCTTGAATTTCTGCTCGCCGCTCATCCGCAGGGACTGGGCGGTCATCTTTTTCAGATACCCCTCCTTGGAGACGAACACCGTCACGCCGTAATCCGGCACGTCGTCCTCTTCCTCGGGGGCGGCCTCCTGGGCGTCGTAGAGGATCTCCGTCCGCCGGGACTGACCGAACTTGTCGGCCACCGCCTGCAGCTCCTTGATAATGACGTTTTTCAGCTTCCGGGGGCTACCCAGCGTGTCTCTCAGATCGGCGATCTCCCCTTCCAGATCGTCGATGGCGCGGGTCTGCTTGAGGATGTATTCCTTGTTGATGTTGCGCAGCTTGATCTCCGCCACGTAATTCGCCTGGATCTCGTCAATGCCGAAGCCGATCATCAGGTTGGGTACGACCTCGCTTTCCAGCTCCGTCTCCCGGATGATGGCAATGGCCTTGTCGATGTCCAGCAAAATCCGCTCCAGACCCTTTAACAGGTGCAGGCGGTCTTCCTTCTTCTGAACCTGGAAGAAGATGCGCCGCTTGACGCAGTCCGTGCGCCAGGCCGTCCACTCGTCCAGAATCTCCCCCACGCCCATCACCCGGGGCATTCCCGCGATGAGGATGTTGAAGTTGCAGGGGAAGCTGTCCTGCAAGGGTGTCAGCCGGAACAGCTTCTGCATCAGCTTCTCCGGGTCAACGCCCCGTTTCAGGTCGATGGTCAGCTTCAGGCCGCCAAGGTCGGTCTCGTCCCGCATATCGGCGATCTCTTTGATCTTTCCCGCCTTGATCAGCTCCGCCACCTTGTCCATGATGACTTCCGTGGCGGTGGTGTAGGGGATTTCCGTAATTTCGATCAGGTTGCCGTCCTTGACGTAGCGCCATTTTGCCCGGAGCCGGAAGCTTCCACGGCCTGTGGCATAGATTTCCCGTGTGGCGGCTTCGTCAAACAGCAGCTCGCCGCCGGTGGAAAAATCCGGGCCGGGCAGGGTCTCCAGAATGTCGTGGTTGGGATTTTTCATCAGGGCAATGGCGGTGTCGCACACCTCCCGCAGGTTAAACGAGCAGATGTTGGACGCCATGCCCACGGCGATGCCCTGGTTGGCAGAAACCAACACGTTGGGGAAGGTGGTGGGCAGCAGCGCCGGCTCCTTCATGGTGGCGTCGTAGTTGTCCACCATGTCCACGGTGTCGCTGTCGATGTCCTTGAACACCTCGGCGCAGATGGAATCCAGCTTGGCCTCGGTGTAACGGGCGGCGGCGTAAGCCATGTCTCGGGAGTACACCTTACCGAAGTTGCCCTTGGAATCCACGAAAGGATGCAGCAGCGTCTCGTTGCCCTTGGCAAGACGCACCATGGTCTCATAAATGGCGGCGTCGCCGTGGGGGTTCAGGCGCATGGTCTGACCGACGATGTTGGCGGACTTCGTCCGTCCGCCGGTGAGCAGACCCATTTTGTACATGGTGTACAGCAGCTTGCGGTGAGACGGCTTGAAGCCGTCGATCTCGGGAATTGCCCGGGAAACGATCACCGACATGGCATAGGGCATGTAGTTCATGTCAAGCGTCTCAGTAATCGCCTGATCGACCACCGTGCCGCGCAGACCCATCACATTCGGCCCTGCCGCCCGATGGGCGGTGCGTTTTTCTGTTTTTTTCTTTGCCATAGGAATAGATTCCTCCATTGTGGAACTTTGTTTTGCCTATCCCCGCCAATTTGCCAGAGGATAAACACCGTTTTCTCGCTTAAAAGCGGCCAGCAGCTCGTGTTCCCGCTGCTCACAATCTTCGCAGACTTCGTACTCCAACAGCAAAATCGGGAAGTTTTCCACCTGCCAGACGGCGCGACCGCCTTTGTGGTTGGCGGCGGCACCCCAGCCGTATTTGATGTACTGCCGCACCCGCTGCCGCAGGCCACCGTGCCCGTTTGCCTTGCCGATATATAGGACGGATTTGTCCGCGCACAGGTCGTATTTTTGCTCCAATAGCACTGCGGGATAGCTTTCTGCGCTCGAATTACGGGGGGATTCAATAAAGGAGACAGGAACTTTTTCCGGAACCAGCACGCGGTAAATGCCCGGCTGGGACGGAAGTGTATTACAATTTGTATAATGCAATTCTTCCAAAGTGGAAATTGAGGGGTGTGTTTTGTACAGCTCTCTTAAATGCCGGAACAGCCGCAGCAGAGTCCCATTTGCAATGCTGCGTGAAGTGAGAGACCCCTCGCAAAAGTGGTCATGTCGAAAGTGCCATGTCAGACAGGCAAGAGTTGCCAGGTACGGTAGTCCGTCCACACTCAGATGATCCATCTGTCCGTCGTCCAGTCCGTAGAGCGATAGCACATACGGATATTTACTCAAGAAGTAACCGGCCTCATAATTTTTGTCGATTAAATCGCTTATTGGATCACGTATCACCCGGAACTTGTCGTCAAAATCGTATACGGAATATTGGCAGCACAGCTCTTTCAGGTAAGATGTGTGGTCAATGTTTTCTAAAACTGAAATTGTCCAATCTAGTCCATCTATCATATCTCAGCTCACATCAATCATATCCATATACTTATGCCCGTTTTCGGCGATGTAATCCTTCCGCCCGGCGAGGTTATCGCCGAGGAGGAGATCAAACACACGTGCTGTCTCCTCGACGTCCACGGGCATCACCTTCACCAGCCGCCGCGTCTCCGGGTTCATCGTCGTCAGCCACATCATCTCCGGGTCATTTTCGCCGAGACCCTTCGAGCGCTGGATGCTGACCTTCTTTCCCTCCAGCTCCTTGAGAATGTCCGCCTTTTCGCGCTCGGAGTAGGCGAACCACGTCTTGTCCTTGCAGTTGATCTCGAACAGCGGCGTCTCCGCGATGTAGACGTAGCCCTCGCGGATAAGCGTCGGGCACAGGC
>CAKTKX010000010.1 GCA_934572365.1 uncultured Oscillospiraceae bacterium | reverse complement strand
TGCAGGTCGATGATCTTGGTCACATTCTCCTTGGTCAGGGGTTTGTAGAACACGATCTCGTCCAGACGGTTGAGGAACTCCGGCCGGAAGGTGCGGCGCAGCAGCGCGCGAACCTGTTCCTTTGCGCTTTCCTCGATGGTGCCGTCGGCGTTGATGCCGTTCAGGATATACTCAGAGCCGAGGTTGGAGGTCAGGATCAGAATGGTATTCTTGAAGTCCACCGTTCTGCCCTGAGAATCGGTGATCCGGCCGTCGTCCAGCACCTGCAAAAGCACGTTGAACACGTCGGGGTGCGCCTTTTCCACCTCGTCGAACAGGACGACGGAGTAGGGCTTCCGGCGTACCGCTTCGGTCAGCTGGCCGCCCTCCTCATAGCCCACGTATCCGGGAGGCGCGCCGATGAGACGGGACACGGAGTATTTCTCCATGTACTCGGACATATCGATACGCACCATGTTGTTCTCGTCGTCAAACAGCGCCTGTGCCAGCGCCTTGGCAAGCTCGGTCTTGCCAACGCCCGTGGGGCCGAGGAACAGGAACGAGCCGATGGGACGGTTGGGGTCCTGAATGCCCGCGCGGCTGCGCTGAATGGCTTCCGTGACGGCCTGAACCGCTTCGTCCTGGCCGACCACCCGCTTGTGGAGGGTCTCGTCCAGGGTCAGCAGCTTCTCCCGCTCCCCCTGCACCAGCCGGGAAACAGGGATTCCCGTCCAGCGCTCCACGATCTTGGCGATTTCCTCGTCGGTGACTCTGTCCCGAAGGATGTTGCTGTCCTTGGCGGACTGGGCGCGGCGCTCTTCCTCTTCCAGCTGCTTCTTGGCTTCCGGCAGACGGCCATATTTCAGCTCCGCCGCCTTTTCCAAGTCATAGCTCTGCTCGGCGGCCTCGATCTGACGGTTCAAGTCCTCGATCTTCTCCCGCAGCTGCTGCACCCGGCCGATAGCGTTCTTCTCATTCTCCCACTGCGCCTTCATGGCGTTGAAGGAATCCCGTTCCTCCGCCAGCTCCTTTTGCAGCTCGGCAAGACGCGCCTTGGACAGCTCGTCCTCCTCCTTTTTCAGAGCAGCCTCTTCGATCTCCATCTGGATGATCTTCCGGGACACCGCGTCCAGCTCCGTGGGCATGGAGTCCATCTCCGTGCGAATCTGGGCGCAGGCCTCGTCGATCAGGTCGATGGCCTTGTCGGGCAAGAACCGGTCGGTGATATACCGATGGGACAGCGTTGCGGCAGCGATGATGGCGGAGTCCGCGATCTTCACACCGTGGAACACCTCGTACCGCTCCTTCAATCCACGCAGAATGGCAATGGTGTCCTCCACCGTGGGCTCATCCACCTGCACCGGCTGGAACCGGCGCTCCAGAGCCGCATCCTTTTCAATATACTGCCGGTACTCGTCCAGCGTCGTCGCGCCGATGCAGTGCAGCTCACCCCGCGCCAGCATGGGCTTGAGCAGATTGCCCGCATCCATACTGCCCTCGGTTTTGCCCGCGCCCACAATGGTGTGCAGTTCATCGATGAACAGGATAATCCTGCCCTCGGACTTCTTCACCTCGTTCAGCACGGCCTTCAGCCGTTCCTCAAATTCGCCCCGGTACTTGGCGCCCGCGATCAGCGCACCCATGTCCAGAGAGAAAATGGTCTTGTCCTGCAGCTGCTTGGGGACGTCCTTCTTCACGATTCGCTGGGCAAGTCCCTCGGCAATGGCGGTTTTGCCAACGCCGGGTTCGCCGATCAGGACAGGATTGTTCTTCGTCTTCCGGGACAGAATGCGGATGACGTTCCGGATTTCCTCGTCACGGCCGATCACCGGATCCATCTTCTGCTCTCTTGCCCGCTTGACCAGATCGGTGCCGTACTTTTCCAGCGCGTCGTAGGTTCCCTCCGGGTTGTCGGTGGTGACGCGCTGATTGCCCCGGACCTCCTGCAAGGCTTTCAGAACACGTTCCCTCGTAATCTGATAGGTCTTGAACAGCTCCTTCACGCCGCCCCGGGCAGTTTCCAGAAGTCCAAGAAACAGATGCTCCACGGACACATATTCATCCTTCATGGTCTGCGCCTGCTGCTCCGCCGCATTGAACGCGGCCTGCACGTCGGCGCTGACGTAAAAGCTGTCCATTGCCTGACTTGTCCGCACGCCGGGAATCTTCCGCAGCTCGGCTTCCGCCGCCGCTTCCAGACTTTCCACCGTAACGTCCATCTTTTTCAGCAGCTGGGGGATCAGACCGCCCTCCTGCTGCAACAGTGCCAGAAGCAGATGCACCTGCTCCATCTGCTGATGAGAATTCTGCACCGCCAGCTGCTGCGCGCTCTGGACGGCTTCAATCGATTTCTGGGTATAGTTGTTGAAGTTCATCTACTTTACCTTCCTTTCGCTTTAGCACTCTATCGATGTGAGTGCTAATTCATTTGTCTTTACTATACCCCAATTTGAAAAAATGTCAAGGGTTGCAGCCCACAAGCTACAAAAAATTCACATTTGGCGTTTTGCACAAAACCGCTGCCCTTATTTTTACGTGCTTAATACTTATTTAATATTTGCTCACTTATTTTTTTAATAGCCCCCGGATATAATGAAAGCGTACTCAATGATAATTTTCTTTTTCATTTTCTTACCTCTCTTTTTCTCTGAAAATCCCCGACTTGGTCTGGTCAACCAAAGTCGGGGATTTTTCATGTCTTTTTTAGGTGCCGTTAATCTGCTTTTTCCATAAAATCGATCTTCAATTCCGGGTCATTCCATTTCAGCTCTCCGCCCTCGCTCCAAATGGAGTACAGCTGCTTTTCCTTCAGCGCGTCCAGCGGCCGGGTGTCAAGTTCGTCGGCAATAAACACCGGCGCGGTCTGCATCAGGATCTCTCCGCAGCCAAGGCTGTCGGAATAGGAAACCAGATTGGGACAGGCGCTCTTGCTCATGCCGTCGGCGGTATCCAGGAACGTCGTGACGATTTTCCCGGAGGCAAAGGCGTGATAATGCCACTGGTCCTGTTCGCCCATGGGGTAATCCCGCAGGAACACGATGCTTAAGGGGGCAATATACCGCATTTTTGCAGGCAAATTCACGTCGCTTCGCTGCCGGTCAAACAGGTTGAAAACATACTCGTTTCCCCGCCGGTCAAGGTTTCGGGTGAAGCCGTCGTAGCTGCTGAGATAGCCGCTGGTAAAGCCCTCCGCTTCCAGCGTATCCGCCAGATAGTCCGCGATAATGGCGTTTTTCATCCAGCCAAAATCCAGCAGCGTCTCGATTTCGTCTTCCTCCACGAATTTCAGATATTCCGACGAAACCGTCAGCCGCACCCGGTTATCCCCCAGGGTTTCCAGATTCACCATCTCCGGATTTCCGGCAAAGGCGGCAATTTCGGCAAGATATTCCGCCAGCTCCGGGTCGCCCGCAGGGTCATACCGCGCGGCCTCCGCGTCACTCTCCGCCGAAAACACCCGGTCGTATTCGGCATAGGCCGGGGCGAGATAGGCATAGCGGCAATCATATTGTGTCAGCACCGTCAGCGCCTTATAAAGCGCCGGGTCAACGGTCACGATTTCATTCACATGTCCGTTTAGATACCCCACATTCGCCAACCCGTCTTCCTTCACATCGGGGCTGAAAATTCGGTAGGCATCCTCTGCCGCCTGGGAATACAGGGTCGTCAACTGCTTATTCACCGCCGATGCCGAAGCCCCCGCGTCGGAAAAATCGTACATCAGCACGAACTCCCCGGCGCAGTTGGCGCCGTTGGCGTTGATCTCCACTTCCTGCCAGCCCGGCTCCGTGTTCAGCAGAGAAACCAGGCCTATGATGATCGCCACGGCGCCGATAACAAGAAAGACCGCCGCCAGAGCAATTCGCAGCCCCTTTCGCTCCTCGGACACTTCGATTTTTCGGATTGGCGGCAAGCTGGGGCGGCTGTCCTTACCGTTTTTCTTCATGGTGATTTCCACTCCTTGGAAAGAATGCGCGGAGCGGCACAACGC
The DNA here is from genome assembly GCA_934572365.1 of uncultured Oscillospiraceae bacterium. Classification (GTDB taxonomy): domain Bacteria; phylum Bacillota; class Clostridia; order Oscillospirales; family Oscillospiraceae; genus Faecousia. Next base: position 14,802 of record CAKTKX010000010.1, on the reverse strand, counting down.
CGCTCCGCGTTAACATTTGACTATAGCAATGCAAAGACCAACATCAAGGCAAAGAACAGGATGATCACGGCCAGCGTAATGAGGCCGGCGATTGCGCCTTTCTTGCATGCCCTGTAGTTGCGGATGTGATGGAAATGGCGGAATACGCCCGCGGCGATCAGGCCCAGAATGGGCAGGAAGAAGGACAGAATGGAATACCACTTGCTGCCGGTGTCGTGCAGCGGCGTCTCCAGGAAAGCATCGCTGCCCTTCTCGTCCACCTTCTGCTCGGGCTGCTCCGGTCTGGGGGCGTCAGGATCCAGGATGGTGATGGACTTGACCTTCTCGCCCTTGGCGCGGATGGCCTTGTACTCCTCGATCTCCTTCTTGTTGCCGTAGACAAAGTGATTATTGCCAATATCTACCAGCTCGGGCTTGTCCTCGCTGTAGTCGTGGACGGAAGGATCGTAGGTAAAGAGGACCTTGTTCTTCTCCAGAATGGGGTCGGGAATGGGGATGGCAGAAATCAGGCTGCGGGTATAGGGGTGGAGGGGGAAATCAAACAGCTCCTCCGCCTCCGCGATCTCCACGATATCGCCCTTGTAAATAACGCCGATCCGGTCGGAAATATGGCGCACCATGGACAGGTCGTGGGCAATGAACAGATAAGTGATGTCCCGCTCCTTCTGGAACTTTTTCAGCAGGTTCAGCACCTGGGCGCGGATGGAAACGTCCAGCGCGGAAATGGGTTCGTCGGCGACGACCAGCTCCGGCTCCATGACCATGGCTCTGGCAAGGCCGATACGCTGCCGCTGGCCGCCGGAGAACTCGTGGGGATACCGGGTCAGATGCTCAGGCAGCAGGCCCACTTCGCTGATGATGTTTTCCACCTTGCGGACCCGGTCTTCCTCGTTCTCAAACAGGTGGAAGTTATACAGGCCCTCGGACACGATGTAGTCCACGGTGGCGCGCTCGTTCAGGGACGCCGCGGGATCCTGGAACACCATCTGGATGTTCCGGATGACCTCCCGGTCAAGGCTCTTGGGGGTCTTGCCGGAAATGCGGACGCCCTTATACTGAATTTCGCCTGCGGCGCAGGGATTGACCCGAATGATCGCCCGGCCGATGGTGGTTTTGCCGGAGCCGGACTCGCCGACCAGGGAGAAAGTCTCGCCCTTGTAAATATCGAAGCTGGCATTCTTGACAGCCCTCACAGCATCGTCGCCTTTGCCGAAGGTAATGTCCACATTTTTCAGACTCAGCAGGATCTCTCTGCCATTCTCATCCAGAGGACCATGTTCCGGTAGATGAGAAACACGCACGGTTTCTTTTTCTTTAGACACAGTGAATCCTCCTTAAATGTTGAATGCTTCCACAAGCTTCTCGTGGATGTTTTGGATGATTTCGGGCTTTTCCACCTTCGGTGCTCTTGGATCCAGCAGCCAGGTCTTGGCAAAGTGGGTCTCGGAGACCTGGAACATAGGCGGCTCCCGCAGCGTGTCGATCTCCAGGCAGTAGGGATTCCGGGGAGCAAAGGCGTCGCCCACGATCTTATTGTACAGAGACGGGGGCGTGCCGGTGATGGAGTAAAGCTTGGTGTTCCGCTGCGCCAGCTGAGGAAGGCTGGACAGAAGCGCCCAGGTGTAGGGATGTCTGGGATCGTAGAACACTTCCTCGCAGGTACCCAGCTCCACGACCTGACCGCCGTAAAGCACCGCGACCCGGTCGGCCACGTTGGCCACAACGCCCAGGTCATGGGTGATGAAGACGATGGTGTAGCCGAATTCCTTCTGCAGATCCTTGATCAGCTTCAGGATCTGCGCCTGAATGGTCACGTCCAGAGCGGTGGTCGGCTCGTCGCAGATCAGAATTTTCGGCTGGCAGGACAGGGCGATGGCGATAACGATACGCTGGCGCATACCGCCGGAATACTGGAAGGGGTAATCGTCGAACCGGGATTCCGCATTGGGAATGCCCACCTTCTTCATCAGCACCAAAGCCCGCTCTCTCGCCTCCAGCTCAGAGCAGTTCTGGTGCTTGAGGATAACGGAGGTGATCTGCTTGCCGATGGTGATGATGGGGTTCAGGGAGGTCATGGGATCCTGGAACACCGTGGCGATCTTGCCGCCGCGAATCTGCGTCCAGTCCTTGGAATACCGGATCTTGGCCAGGTTGATGACGCAGGTGCCGTGGAGCATATCCTCGGTCTCGTCCAGGTATTTGACCCGGAAGACCACCTCGTCGAACACGGAATTACGCACCTCGTCGCTGCTCAGATCCTTGCCCACGGACATGGCGTCCTTGAAGCTGCTGAGCAGCTTACCAATGAGCCTTAAGCGCTTGAACATGGGATAGCGGCCGACGGACAGGTAAATTTCCTTGGCGATGATCTCGTTGCGCGCCTTGGTATCCTCGGAAATGGGGGTGGAAATCTGCCTGGCATACTCCGCCTTCAGTTCTCCCATCCGCTCGTCGAAGTGCTTGCGGTACGCGGTGTCGTTCCTCGCCGCCTGCTTGTGGGCAGCGGCCACGGCGGCGTGTTCCTTTTGCAGCGCCTTGATCTCGGCATCCAGAGCGTCGATTTCGGCGGAAACCTCCTTATGGCGCTCCCGCTCCTTTTTGGGGTCGATGGTCAGCTTGTGGTTGTACAGCTCGGTGCGGCGGAAGGTCAGGTCGTCGATTTTGGCGGAAATGTTCTGATTTTCCTCCTCGCTCAGGCCTTCTCTGGACTTTTTCTCCTGCTCAAGCTCCCGCATGGCGCAGTATGTCTTCGCGCCAAACTCCAGCTGGGAGTACTTGTTCAGCTTCTCCCAGGTATTGGCAATGAGCCGCTTCGCCTGGGCGTCCAAGGAAACCTTCGTGTCCGAAAGCTCGTCGTCGTTGAAGATGATGGAACCCTCGCTGATGTAGCCGTTGGTATCCAGCATACCGGCAAAGGTCTTGGTAAACACGGACTTGCCGGAGCCGGACTCGCCCACGATGGCGATGGATTCATTTTCATAGAAGTCCAGAGAGATGCCCCGAATGGCAGACAGGGTCCTTCCGCGAACCCGGAAATTCACGTGCAGGTTCTCAACGGACAGCAATACTTTTTGATTATCCATTCGCGCCACCTCTTACATATGGGTTCTGGGGTCGGAAGCGTCGCCCAGATTCTGGCCAACCACATACAGCACAACGGTGATGATGGAGGCGACGGCCACAGGCGTCCAGAATTCGATCTCCCAGCCGGGGGTCTGCATGGCGTTCTGGGAAGCCTCGATCAGCTTGCCCAGGGACATGTCCTTAAGACCCATGCCGATGTAGCTCAGGAACACTTCATAGGAAGTGTAGGAGGGAATTTCCGCCGCGGCCAGGGTCACAATGACGGAGGTCATGAAGGGCAGAATATTCTTCGACGCGATGCGGGTGATGGGTGTACCCAGGCACCGGGAAGCCAGGTTGTACTCACGGTCACGGATGATGATGACCTGGGTGCGGATAAAGTAGGCGATGCCGATCCAGCCGGTGATGGTCAAGGCGAAGACCATTGTCCAGAAGGAAGCGGACATGATCAGCACGATGACGGAAATCAGCAGAATGCTGGGGATGTTGGCAATGACGTTGTAAACCTCCGTCATGAACAAGTCCACTTTCTTGCTGAAGCCCCAGACGGCGCCGATCACAACGCCCACGGTCATGTTAATGAGGGCGCACACCAGTGCCAGAGAAACGGAAATGCTGGAGCCGTACCACACTGCGTCAAAGGTGGACTGACCGGCGGAGCCGCTGCCGAAGATCCAGTGGATATTATTTCCGAACTTCGCCATGGCGGCCTTGGGGCCTAAGTGCTTGGCCGTGGAGTCCATCAGGTTGATATAGGGATCCACCGCCGCGTCATAGTGGATGATCAGGGGGTACACATAGGTGAACAGCAGCAGCACTGCCAGGATCAGCAGCAGCACGGTGTTGATCTTTTTCTTAAAGAACACGCGGAACACGGAATGCCAGTAGGAGTACCGGGGGGCGGTGATCCGTTCGGATTCCAGCTCGTCGTGGTTGACGGGAGCGAACAGCTCCTCGTCCGTCATATTCAGATCGCTTAAATCGATTTTTTTCTCGTTCATAGTCGGTTACCTCGCTTTTGCCGTAAAGGAAATTCTGGGGTCCAAAACGGACATCAGCACGTCGCCCAGGATGACGGAGGTCACGGTCAGCACGGCATAAAAGAGAACCATACCGACGATCACGCCGTTGTCGTAAGCGTTGATGGCGCGGGTCAGCATGTTGCCGACGCCGGGAACCACGTACACCCGCTCGGTGATGATCGCACCGGTGAGGGCGAACAGAATGCTGGCGGGGATGTCATGGACAATGGGAATGATGGCGTTTTTCAGAATGTGCTTCCGGAAAATTTCCCCTTCGGACAGGCCGCCGCTCCGGGCGAACTTGACGTAATCGGAGTTCATCTGATCGATCATATACCGCCGCAGCCACTTCATCAGGCTGGCGATGGAGGGCAGGGACAATGAGATGATGGGCAGCACATACATAAGCCAGGTGGGATTCTCCATATCAAAGGTCGTGGGCAATCCAAACCTGCCGCCCAGAGATTTGAACAGGAAAATATAGGCAAGGGAGGGAACCGCGGTAATAAACACAATATAGAACGTGCCGATGTGATCCATCAGCTTATCCTTCCGCAGCGCCATGATGATGCCAACCGGGACACCGATCAAATAGGAAAGGAACACGGCGATGATGCCGATGGTGAAGGAGTAGCCGATTTTGGACATGCCGTTCTTGTTTGTGGAAATGTTGGTGTAATCATCCACAAAGCTGGCCTTGACCACGGGGCCGCCGCCGGCAAGGGAGCCGGAGATATAGGAAGCCGAGTGCAGATCGTCGGCCGACTCGGAAACCGACCCGGTGGGATAGGTCACGGTGGAATAGGCATAGGAACCCTGCGATTCCGTCATGGTCTGGAACACGTCAATGCCCTGGCGGATGGAGTAGGAAAGACCCAGGTTGATCTTCACCAGATTCTGGTGAATGAAGGGGAAGGAATCATCGAAATAGAACAGGTACTTATACTGCGTACCCGTACCCATCACCGCTGGCGAGAACTTTTCGCCGCCGTAAACCGGGTCACGGAGGGTGAAGGTAATGCCCCGATCCTCGATCTCATCCTCCACATAGTGGATGTTATCGACGGTGATCAGGTTTTTGAAATAGTTGACAAGACGCATGAGAACGGGAATGTTCCTGTAGGCGTACAGGCGCGGCTCGCCGCCGTCCTGATATTTCTTGGTCTTGCCTTTCATTTTGCCGTCCAGACGGACGACCTTGTAGCCCTTGGATTCGTATTCCTCGGTGAAGCGCCGGATAAACTCCGCGGCCTCGTCGCTGTCCTGGCTCGCCTTGTTGCCAAAGGTGATGGCAGCGCTGTACTGCTCCTGGGTGATCTCGTCGTCACGGACAAGCTGGCGCATATAGTCCGAGTAGGGAACGTAATCCACATAGCCATAGCGTTCCCACTGCTGCATCATGTATACTTCCTTGGCGTTGGACTTCACGCGGGTATACATGGAGTCGGCGGCAAAAATCAGGTTCCGGTCCAGTGCGGAATAGACCATCACCATGACGATGCCGACCACGATTACCATCGAGCAAATACCCCGAAGGATTCGGTTAATCAAATATCTCGTCATAGAACATCTCTCATCTCATTCGGTGATAGAAGGGCAGTTGCCTGCCGTTCGTACCATTTCCCGATAAAATGGTGTTGACCATTTTATCCTGCGAATCCTTCGCAGGCCGCCGACAGCGGCGAGAAATGTATGGACTTGCGTTTTTTGCGGCTGCTGAAACAGCGGCCGGATAAAACGAGTATCAGCGCTCACGGTAAAGCGCTGCCCTCAGCGGATTCGCGCCCGGAAAGCTTCGAAAAAAGTCGAAAGCCTCCCAAATTGCAGTGCGGAACGCTGAGGGCAGCGCTCTATGCATGCTTTTCTTCGGTGTCATTGGATGCACCGATGGAGGATGGACGCGAAGTCCATCCTCCACCGTGTTTTGAATTACCGAAATCGACCAATCAGGCTCTTAGAACAGGCCGATGCACTTGACCATGTAGCCAGCGTAATCGGGCAGGAAAGTATCCAGATAGGTCTGAGGATCGCCGTAGTCGGGGCCCCAGCCGGAGACATCGTAGAAGTCGTAGTTGGCTTCATAACCGAAGTCGGTGTAGTAGCCGGCGTAGTACCAGGCGTTGGAATCAACGCACTCAACCAGGTTGACGATCACGGCGCCGCCCAGGACAGTCTCAATGGACTTCTTCAGGGCATTGGCGCGGTTGCCGTAAGCTTCGGAACCGGAGAAGTAGGGGATATCCATGTAGATGGGGTTCTCAGCGGAAACCTCGACGCCCTCAGCAGCCAGCTCTTCAACAGCGGTGGCCAGCTCGGCAGCAGCCTCATCGGGGTTGTACCAGCCGTCAAACTGAGTGGAGGAACCAACGCCGCCTTCGGCCTCGGGATCCCACACCTTGATGGTCAGGCCGTCAGCGTCGATCTGAGCCTGCACGATGGCGCCGTAGTAGGTGCCGGCGGGGAAGGTGGTGGCAGTGCCGTTGATGTCAACGGTGGTGTCCTCTTCCAGAGACACGAAGTTGCCGGGGGTGTAGGTGTTGACCATGGAAGCGTACTTCAGGTCTTCACCGACGGTCTGAGCGTTGTAGGTGGCACGATCCAGCGCGAACATGATGGCGCGGCGGAAGTGTACGTTCAGGAAGGCGGCGTTGGTACGGGTCATAGCCTCCTCGTCGCCATCTTTGGGAGAGACGACGGAGCCGTCATTGACGTTGGAGGTAGCGGCACGGTTGACGTTCAGGAACGCGCTGAAGGTAGTCGCGTCGGTGGCGGAAACGTAGGCCAGGGTGTCAAACACGCCGTCGGTCTTGGCCTGCTCAGCAGCGGAGGCGTTCAGGCCGGCGCCGTCCAGAACACCGGACATGGTGTCGTTGTAGGCCTTCAGAGCGTCCTGGCCGTCGTTGTACAGCCAAGTCAGGGTCTTGATGGTGATGTTGTCCTTGTTCCAGTAAGCGGGGTTCGCGGTGAACACGATGGTGTTCTCGGAGGTGAAGTTGGACACCAGGTAAGGACCGCAGTAAGCGATGTCACTGGGGGTCTTGCCGTAGGTGTAGGAAGCAGCAGAGTTGTCGAAGTCGGCACCGAACTTGCCGCCCTTGGACTCGTAGTAGCTGCGGCTCATAGGAGCAAACACATTGTAGCCCAGCATGGTCATGAAGAAGGAGGTGGGCTGGCAGAGGGTGTACTCGACGGTGTAGTCGTCAACGGCCTTGACGCCGACCTCAGCAAAGTCGGTGACGTCGCCGGAGATGTATTCGCTGGCATTGACAATGATGCCCTCGATCAGGTACTCCAGGCCGCCCATGACGTCCATCATGTGCTGCATACCGGCAACAAAGTCGTCAGCCTTCACTTCGCCGACCTCACGGCCCTGAGAGTCGACCCACTTCGCGCCCTGACGCAGGTGGAAGGTGTAGGTCAGGCCGTCGTCGGAAACTTCCCAGCTCTCAGCCAGAGCGGGCTGCATGACGTTCTCGCAGTCGTACTCGACCAGGCCGTCGTAGGTGTTGACAATGGCCTCGGCGTCAGCAGCACGGGAGGTAGCCAGAATGTCCCAGGTCTGGGGATCGGAGGAGAACTTGCCGCCGGGAGCGTAGGTGTCCTTAATGGTGTAGCCCTTGCTCTCCAGCAGCTTGGTAGCCTCGGCAGCGTAGGTGCCGGTGCCCTTCAGCTCGGCCCACAGAGCCTTCAGCTCGTCACGGTCAGCGGTCTTGATGGGCTCGGTGGTGACGATGGCGTTGTGATAACGCTGGGCGTCATTGCCCCACAGAACACTGGAAAAGGTGTAGGGAGCCACACGGGAGATGGCATAGTTGCCGCCCTTTGCGGTCAGGGGCATCAGGGTGGCGGACTCCAGCAGCTTGGCCTCGGCAATGGCCATCAGAGCGTAACGCTCGGAGACATTGTCGGTGACCGCCTTACCGGCGTCATAGGCCGTGATGAAGTCGCCCAGCACGTCATTGTAGATGGCCTCGGACAGAGCGTCGTAGTCATCGCGGATGTCGGCATAGGGGTCTACGTACTCAGCAGCCGCAGTTGCCTCGGTCGCGGCAACGGGAGCAGTGGTGCTGGGGGTGGTGGTCTTGCCGCCGCAGGCAGCCAGACTCAGAACCATGACCAGAGCCAGCAGCAGACTCACGATCTTGTTGAACTTTTTCATTTTGAAAAAATCCTCCTTTTCTTATTTTTTATGACAACTGCCCCACCGTCCGGCAGGGCAATGGCCTTACAGCACACATTCTTTTCCCGGATGGGAAAAGAAAATTGGCGGTACCGCCAATGCGTCGGTCTTACTATAGAATTCCGACTGATTGCACCCTTTTATTATGCACTGTCCGCGTGTGAATGTCAAATGTTTTTTAACATTTCATTAAAATTCACAACAATTTGCCACCGGTTTGGTCGGTTTTGTGCATTTGGCATAATCGAACAAATTCAGCCGGTCAAGGTCATGACCTTTTCAGCCAAAACCACCATTTTTTACCGAAGAAACCCGCCTATCCCGCCGTCATTTTGCCAATACTCCGGCTTTGCACAGCTTGTACAGTTCCTCCGCCGCCAGGCGGGTCTTCGCCACCGGGCAGCCCTTCTTGGGGAAGCAGTAATACAGGCACCGGTTGTCGCCGATGCAGATGGTGTCCGCGATCTCGTACCAGTAGTAGTCGGCGTACAGGCCGTAGGAGGCCGTGGGCTTCTGGGTGTAGCGGAGACGGCCGCCGCAGCCCGTGAGGGTGAAGCCCTCCCGGTCGTGGGTCAGGCGCCCCTGCCCTACTTTGTAAATGGCCTTGAAATCCACCATCATGGCGATGTCCACGTCGATGTCCAGCCTGTAGGTTCCGTCCTCAAGCTCCCGGCGCACCTGTTCCCGCTCCCAGCGATACCAGTCGGGGATGTGGGCGAACTCCGTCTCCCCCTCCGACGCCGCCAGATCGCCGATGGGGGTCAGTTCCCAACGCTTGCCGCAATGGCGGCAGGTCAGGCCGGTGCCTTTGCCCGTCAGCTCCCCCTCTGCGCCGCAGCGGGGACATTTATATAGGATGCGCTCCAAGCCGTCCGCCCGGAAGCCGTCGGTGATTTTGATGCCGTTTTCCTTCTGCCAGCGGAACTGGTCAAAAGAGAAGGCTTCGTCCAGCCCGTCGGACAGCTCCTTGACGGACTTTTCCTTCAAGTCCTCCCGGCTGTAGAGCAACCGCACCTTCGCCGAAACGGGGACGCTTTTGCGCACCTGCAATTCGTTGTACAGCGGGTTGCGGCTGAACGCGCCGAAGGTCTCGATCATCACCACCGGGACATCCAGCTTTTTCAGCAGCACGCCCATTTTCCGGGGCAGCGCCGTGCAGGTGCCGTCGAAGGAATAGCTGGCCTCCGGGTACATGAGAACGCTGCTTTTCAGGTCTTTCAGGCAGTAGACCATATCCTGCACCAGCGTCAGGTCGGTGACGAATTTCCGGGTGGGTACGCAGCCGATGGTGCGCATCGCCCAGGCCATCAGGCCGCCCAGACCCACGAAGCCGTCGGAGGTGCAAATAATATTGTAGGGTCTGGGGTACAGGATGGTGCTTGCGATCTGCAAATCCAGGAAGCAGGAGTGGTTCATGAGGATCAGGCAGGGCTCGTTCCTGCCCACCTTCTCCATGCCCTCGCTGGTGTAATGGAACTGGGTTCCGGCCAGCCCCAGGGCGGAGAGTCCCCGGATGAGGGTACGCCAGAAGATGCCGGGCTTAACGGGATGCAGATGGGGATACTGGGGCAGCGCCATGACTTTATCGTAGTCCAGTTCTCTGACGGTGGTTTTCATAGGGCATCCTCCTGATTGCAGCATTTACGTAAATTATACCAGATGCCGATAAGCACGTCAAGATTTCCGCCCCGGTGGCTTTGCATGGCTGCATATTCACTCAAAATGAATAATATGCATTCCCTCACTGTAAAAATTCAGGATGAAACATTTGAATATTCACATATACATATTGAATTTGCGCTTTTTTGTGGTATTTTCATTACACGCAGCCTGATTTTTCTTTCATTGTTGTATATTCACCCAATTGACGATGAATAACATACGCGCTATAATGCAGGCATAAATTCCCTCCCCCCTTCGGGAGGCCGAAAATGAAAAGGAGAGTAAAATTATGAAAAAGGTATTCGCACTTGCGCTGACCGTTCTGATGGTTATGGCCATGTTCGCCGGCTGCGGCAGCAGCAACACCACCAAGACCACCACCGCCGCCACTGAGGCTCCCGCCGTCACCACCGAGGCCGCTACCGCCGAAGCAACGACCGCCGAGACCGCCGCTTCCGAACTGAAGACCATCGAGTCCGGCAAGCTGATCATGTCCACCAACGCCGCCTTCCCTCCCTATGAGATGGTTGCCGACGACGGCAGCTTCGAGGGCATTGACGTTGAGGTCGCCGGCGCCATCGCCGAGAAGCTGGGTCTGACCCTGGAAGTGGACGACATGGACTTTGACGCCGCTCTGCTGGCTGTGCAGCAGAACAAGTCCGACATCGTTATGGCCGGTGTCACCGTCACCGAGGATCGGCAGCTGGTCATGAACTTCTCCGACAGCTACGCCACCGGCGTGCAGGTGGTCATCGTCAAGGAAGGCTCCGACGTGACCCTGGACAACCTGGGCGAGAAGATGATCGGCACCCAGCGCGGCACCACCGGCAACATCTACACCACCGACGATTACGGCGACGATCATGTCACCGCCTATGACAACGGCGCTTCCGCCGTGCAGGCTTTGCTGAACGGTCAGGTCGACTGCGTGGTCATCGACTCCGCTCCCGCCGAAGCCTTTGTGGCAGCCAACGCCGGTCTGACCATTCTGGACACCGAGTACGTCACCGAGAACTACGCCATCGGCGTGAACAAGGACAACACCGCCCTGCTGGACGCCATCAATCAGGCGCTGGCCGAGCTGACCGCCGACGGCACCATTCAGTCCATCGTTGACAAGTACATCACCGCCGAATAATGTAACCTGCTTAGCCAAGGGCGGCTCAGGCCGCCCTTGGCGACGTTTCGTTGTATTCGGAAAACCGTCCTTCCCGGGGGGAGGCCGATTTTCTGCGTATAGCACACATTTTAATGAGAAGGTGAAGCTGTGGAACTTTACGAACTTTGGAAACCCCTGATGCGGGACGGCACCGCATCCTTCTGGCAGGAATTCTACGTCAAATTCTACCAGGCATTTATTGACGGCAACCGGTGGAAGCAGTACCTAAACGGCGTCGGCACCACCCTGCTGGTCACCGCCTTGGCGCTGACCCTGGGCATTATTCTCGGCATTCTGGTGGCCGTGATCCGAACCGCCCACGACCAGCAGCGGACGGGGCACAGAAATCCCATTCTCGGTCTGTTCAACGGCATCTGCAAGGTATACGTCACCGTCATCCGCGGCACGCCCATGATGGTGCAGCTGCTGATCATGGGCTTCGTTATCTTCTCCTTCTCCCGGAACTATACCATGGTGGGCGCCCTGACCCTGGGCATCAACTCCGGCGCTTACGTCTCCGAGATCATCCGGGGCGGCCTTATGTCCCTTGACCCCGGCCAGTCCGAAGCCGGGCGGAGCCTTGGCCTCGGCTACATCGACACCATGCGTCTGATCGTCATTCCCCAGGCCTTCAAGGCCATTTTACCGGCTCTCGGCAACGAGTTCATCATGCTGCTGAAGGACACCTCCCTGATCACCGTCATCGGCGGCAAGGAAATGGTCTACGCCGCCCAGGCCATCTACGGCCGAACCTACGAGCAGATGTTCCCCCTCATCGGCATCGCCTGCATCTATCTGGTGCTGGTCATGGTATTCAGCTGGCTGCAAAGTTTACTGGAAAGGAGGCTGCGTCAAAGTGATCGACGTTAAGCATCTGAGCAAATCCTTCGGCGACCATCTGGTTCTCAAGGACATCTCCGAACACATCTACCCCGGGGATAAAATGGTCATCATCGGCCCCTCCGGCTCCGGCAAGTCCACGTTCCTGCGCAGTCTGAACCTGCTGGAAGAACCCACCTCCGGCACCATCACCTTTGACGGGGAGGTCATCACCGACCCCAAGACCAATATCGACCTGGTTCGCCGGAAAATGGGCATGGTGTTCCAGCACTTCAACCTTTTCCCCAACATGACCATCCGCAAGAATATCACCCTCGCCCCCGTGCGCACCGGCCTGATGACCCAGGCGGAGGCGGACGACAAGGCCACCCAGCTCCTGCGCCGGGTCAGCCTAGAAGAAAAGGCGGACGCCTACCCCAATCAGCTCTCCGGCGGCCAGAAGCAGCGGATCGCCATCGTCCGTGCGCTGGCCATGAATCCCAAGGTCATGCTCTTCGACGAACCCACCTCCGCTCTTGACCCGGAAATGGTGGGCGAAGTCCTGGCCGTTATGAAGGAGCTGGCGGAAAGCGGCATGACCATGGTGGTCGTCACCCACGAAATGGGCTTTGCCCGGGAGGTGGGCAACCGGGTGCTGTTCATGGACGACGGAAAAGTCCTGGAGCAAGGCTCCCCTGCCCAGCTTTTCGGCAATCCCCAGAATCCCCGCTTGCAGGATTTCCTGTCCAAGGTTCTGTAATTTCAACTATGCGAATATCCCAGCCGGAAAGGCTGGGATATTTTTTTACGTGGATACTTGACAAATCTGTTATATCTGTATATACTGCACATATACAGTTGTAACAGAAATGAGGTGCCAATGTGACCGTATTGATCGACAATAAAGGCGGCCTTCCCATTTACGACCAGATCTACTCCCAGATCAAGGCCCAGATCATCAGCGGCGAGCTTCAGGAGCATGAAGCCCTGCCCTCCATCCGCAATCTCGCCAAAGATCTGCGCATCAGCGTCATCACCACCAAGCGCGCCTACGACGAACTGGAAAAAGAGGGCTTCATCTACACCATCGCCGCCAAGGGCTGCTTCGTGGCTCCCAAAAACGTAGAGCTGCTCCGGGAGGAAACCCTAAAAACCATCGAAAACCACATTGACCAGATCGTCCGCCTTTCCCAGTCCGTCGGCCTGAGCGAACAGGAAATTCTGGATATGGTCAAATTCGCCATGGAGGATTGAACATGAACGCATTGGAAATACGGGATCTAACCAAGCACTACGCCGGTTTTTCCCTGGATCATCTGAACCTGACCCTGCCCTGGGGCTGCATTATGGGGCTTGTGGGGGAAAACGGCGCGGGAAAAAGCACCACCATTAAGCTCATTCTCAACACCATTTCCCGTGATGGCGGCACCGTCACCATTTTAGGCCGGGACAACCGGGAAAACCTGTGCCTGTCCAAGGAAGAGATCGGCGTGGTGCTGGACGAAGTGGGCATCTCCGCCTGTCTCACCTCCCGCCAGGTGGGCAAGATCATGGGGGGCATTTACCGCAGCTGGGACGATGCGGTTTTTGCCGACTATCTGACCCGGCTGGCCGTCCCCGCGGACAAGAAATTCAAGGATTTTTCCCGGGGCATGAAAATGAAGCTGGGCATTGCCGTCGCCCTGTCCCACCACCCAAGGCTTCTGATTCTGGACGAAGCCACCAGCGGCCTTGACCCGGTCGTCCGGGACGAGGTCATGGACATTTTCAACGAATTCACCCGAGACGAGAACCACGCCATTCTGATCTCCTCCCACATCGTCAGCGACCTGGAAAAAATCTGCGACTACATTGCCTTCCTTCATAAAGGCGAGCTGATTCTCTGCGAGGAAAAAGACCGGCTGAAGGAGGAATACGGAGTTCTCCACTGCTCCGCCCGGGACGCGGCGGCCATTCCCGCTTCCGCCATCGTCGGCAAGCGGGTGTCACCCCTCGGCTGCGAGCTTCTGGTGAGGCGGTCGGGCGTCCCCGGAAATCCCCCGTTCAGCCCGGTGGACATCGAGCAGCTGTTCATTTTCATGGCAAAGGAGGAACACTGAAATGAAGGGTTTGATTCGGAAGGATTTTTACCTGCTTTGGAGTTACTGCCGGCTGATGCCCCTGTTTTTGTTGGCGTTTATTATCTTTTCCGCCTTTTCTTCGGACGGGCAGTCGCCCTTTTTCATCTACTATCCCTGCATTCTCAGCAGCACCCTGCCGGTGAGTCTGCTGGCTTACGACGACGCGGAGCACTGGCTCACCTATTGCGACACGCTCCCGGTGACCCGGCAGCAATATGTCTGCGGAAAGTACATCATGAGTCTGATCTGTGGCGGTACCATTTTCCTGCTGTCCGCCATTGCCGCCGTGATTCGGCTCTGCCGGAACGGCGCATTCTGCCCCGCAGATTTAACCGACCAGCTGGCAGTGCTGGCCACGATCTCCCTGCTGTCCTCCGCGCTGGTTATGCCGCCGATCTTCAAATTCGGCGCGCAGAAGGGACGCATTGTTTTCATCGGCGTCATTGGCATTTTCTGCGGTCTCGCCGCCATTCTGGACACGCCGGATTTGTCCGGTCTGTCCCTCCCCATTGGGCTGCTGCCGATTCTGGCAACGGTCATTTTCGCCGCCTCCTGGCTGCTCTCCATCCGGTTATATGAAAAGCGGGAAATCTGACGCTATACAAAAACACATCGGCCATCCAAACGGATGCCCGATGTGTTTGCGGTTTCTTATTCCCCGTACCCCATGGGGTTCTTGGACTGCCAGTTCCAGGAGTCCCGGCACATGTCTTCCAGATTCTTTTCCGCCTTCCAGCCAAGGACGCGCTCGCTCTT
>CAKTKX010000009.1 GCA_934572365.1 uncultured Oscillospiraceae bacterium | reverse complement strand
CCAGCTTCCCCAGAAGGAAAAATCCGACCACATGGAGGGAATGGCGTCCTTCGGGACGATCACCCGGCTGCCCAGCAGGACCGCGCCAACCAGCGCCGCCAGCCACGCAAGGCGTTTCCTTTTGTCGCCGACTCTGCGGCAAACAAGTACCAGAAGCGCCCACAATGGAAGCAAGGTCAGGTTTTTCGTGAAAATAAGCAGCGGGTAAAAGTTCAGAATTTCTCCGGTCAGGCTGTGACGCAGGAGAAATTGTTCTGCCATCTGCACCCCGTTCTCGTTCCATCCGGCGAGAATGCAGCGGTCTAAACCAAAGTCCTCCCCCGCCGAAACCAGCGCCGTGGGCGTTTGCAGAAGGACAGTTCCCAGCGCCGCATGGGTCTTCCCTTCCAGCAAGACCTCCTGCGCACCTAAGTAGTCGGTGCCGAACAGGGCTTGCGCCGTCTGCTTATCCAGCAGACAGCCCTCCTGCCAGGAAAGCGACTCCGCCCCCAGCAGTCCGGCGTTGCCGTACAGCGGCACGACCGTTACTTGCGCCGTTCGTCCCGTGTCCGGGCAGCGCAGGATTGCGTCCTCGGAAACGGCGTAGAAACAGAAGCCCAGCGGTTCTTCCGTTTCCTGTTCCCGCCGGGAAATCTCCGCCGCTTCCGCCGCCGTGACTCCCCTGTCCAGAAGCAGATAAATCCCGTTTCCCTTCTGTTCCGCCGTGTGGGCAAACATCAGCGAGGCGGCGTAAAGTGCCGCCGCCAGCACCCTGAAAATTCGTTTCATTCCACCCGCACCCGGCTTCCGCTGTCTACAGCCCGGTCGGCACTGACGATGACCGGTTTGTCACCCAGCCCCCCCGCTTCCAGCGCGGCTGTCGTGTCGTTCTTGTCCAGCACCGTCACCGATACTTTTACCGCCTGGGTCTGCTTTCCAAGCACCGTGTTCACGGTCTCCACCGTCAGAATGTAGGGCTGGTTCCGGGCGTCCATGTGGAGCGCCGTCAGGGGAACACAGCAGACGTAGCCCTGGGATTTCCGCGTGAAGCTCAGCTCCATCCCGGCGCCCAGGGGAATTTCCGCCGACGGTACGGAGACCGTGATCGTCGCCCCCGCTCCCTTGGGGGAAAAGGCAATGACCGGCAAATCCTTGTATTCCTTCCCGGTGCTTTCCAGCCGCAGCGTCACCTGATCGCCGGTGCCGATGTACTTGCTCTGCTCCTGGGTCAGCTCCGCCGTGAACTTCCAGCCTTGGCTCGTATCCGCCAGCAATAGCGCCGTTGTGTCCGACGTCATCTGACCTGTGCGGACATAACAGGCCGTGACGACGCCGTCTTCGGGCGCGAGGACTTTCCCCTCTCCGTCCCGAAGGGCTTCCAGCTTCTTAAGCTCCGCCGCCATCTGGTCATAGGTGATCTGGCCGATCTGGGCGCTGTTGCTGCTGCCATTGGGGAGGGATGCCGTCTGCACCGCCTGACCGTAGGTTCTGATTGCATCATCCAGTCCCTCCGACGCCTGTTCATAGGCCTGCTTCGCCCGCTCCAATGCGTCCAGAAGCTCCTGCTCCGTGGGGCGGGTGCCGGGGGTATAGCTGTCCAGCGCCTGCCGTGCCTGAGCCGCCGCCGTCTGGGCGTCGGAGAGCTTCTGATGGGCAGTCTGAATGCGGGGTGCATATTCTGCTTCCACTTGCTGTTTGATGGCTTCCTGCTCCTCCGGGGTCAAAGGTTCTTCTCCGGTGTTCGCCTGATCGATGGCCTGCCCAATGGTCGTCTGGCACTCCTGTTCCAGCGCGGTCAATTCGCTCTGCGCCTGGGTGACGGCGGCTTCTGCTTCCTGACACGCCTGCTTTAATTTTGCTTCCTGTTCCGCATCTCCGGAGACGCCGGCGTAATAATCATCCAGCGCTTTCTGGGCGTTGTCCAGCGCCGTCTCCGCCTGAGACAGATTCTTTTCCGCGCCGGATACCGCCGCGTTGTAATTTTCCTCCGCCTGAGATTTGGCGTTTGCCCGCTGCTGCGCCATGGCGCTGTTCTGGCTCCATGCTTCCTGCACGGTCAGCTGCTGCTTGCGAAGTTCCTGGGTCTGGGTCGTGATCTTTTCTTCCAGATAGTCCATATCCAGCTGAAACAGCACCTCCCCCGCCTTGACCTGCTGCCCCTCCGACGCCATCACCGCGCCGACCCGCAGTCCGGGCTGGGTGATGACCGCGATATCCTGATTCTGGGCGGTTTTTCCCGTCACGCGAACGGAATGATCGACGGTTCCTTTTGTGGGCAGCGCCGTCCGCACCGCCGCCGTTCCGCTCTGATACACGGCTCTGGACAGCAGCGTAAACAACGCCATCACGCCGAAGAAAATCCCCACGGCTTTGAGTAATGTTTCCTTTTTCATCATTCTTTTCCTCCCGGCAAGGCAATTCCCTGCTCCAAGTCATCCTGACACAGCCCGAACAACAGCAGCGCCGGAATGAGCATCAGAAACGCCGACGCGAACCCCAGCCCGGCGTCGGACAAGGTCGTTTCCGGCAAAAACAAGGACAGCGGCCACAGTGCGCGATCCTTCAAAAATGTCATGGGCTGCTCGATCAGATTCCAGATATCCAGAAAGCTGAGAATGCCCACGCTCAGAAGCCCCGGCAAGCCCATGGGTAGGCCGATATAGCGGAAGATCTGCCACTCCCCCGCCCCGTCCAGCCGCGCCGCTTCCAGCACTTCCTCCGGCACGGCGTGGAAAAAGCGGCTCAGCAGAAACACCGGATAAGCAGAGAAAATCCCTGGCAGAATCACCGCCCATAGGGTGTTCAGCAGTCCCAGCGCCCGCAGCACCAGATATTCCGGGTACATCAGCACCTGAAAGGGCAGCAGCATCAGCACCATATACAGCCCGCCCAGCTGCTTTTCTCCAGGCAAGTGGAGCTTTGCCAGCGCCCAGCCTGCGGGAACCGCAAAAAGGAACTGCCCCAGCAGCGTTCCCACGGCAATGGCAACGGAATTCCAGAACATGGGAAAAAAGGATGGGGTATCCAGCAGCACCTGCACCAGGGAACGAAGCGTTGGGCTTCGGGGCAGCGCCGTCCACCGGGCAAAGCCCTCGCCGTCTGCCAGAACGGGGCGCAGATTTTCCTTTAACTCCCAGGACGCCGAAAACGTTCCGGTCACGGCGATCCAAATCGGCAGAAGCAAACACGCCGCCACCAACGCCAGAAGCAAAAACAGGATGATTTTCTTCATTTCTACTCCTCTTCCCTCCAGCTGCGCCGCAGCAGCGCGATCAGCCCAAACACCACCGCGCTTACCATCACGGAGGCGGCGGCGATTTTGTCATAGTCCAGGTCACGGAACCAGTTATTGTAGAGGTGCTGCACCAGATACATCCGCTCCTGGGGGTAGTCCCCCGCCACGAGCCACGCCTCCCGGAACACCTTGAAGGAATTCAGCAGCGACAGCACACCGATGGAATAGGCGTAGCCCTTCAGATTGGGCAGGGTCATGTAGAAAAAGCTCTGCACGTCGCTTGCGCCGTCCACCCGCGCCGCTTCGTAAATGCTGTCGGGGACTGCCCCCAGCGCCGCCGTCCAAAGTACCACCGTGTAGCCCAGATTTTTCCATAGATAGCTGACGACCAGCATCCAGAAGGAAGCGTCGGAGCCCATCCAGTTGACCGTTTGCAGGTGAAGCCCCTGGGCAAAGGCGTTTAATAGTCCGTTCTGGTGAAACAGCAGCTTCCAGACCAGCACCACGGACGCGGCGGGTACCGCCATGGGCAGCAGAAAAGCGCCCCGCAGCTGCCTTCCTCCCCAGACCCGTCTCAGTCCCAGCGCCAGAAGCAGAGACAGGCACAGCAGCAGCGGAATACACACCACCATGAACCGCCCCGTGTTCCATGCCGCCAGACGAAAGGCGCGGTTTTCCACCACGGTGCGAAAATTTTGCAGCCCGACCCATTTGCCGCCGATGGCCGACCGGAACGCCCCCACCAGCACCTCCAGCATGGGAATCAAAGCGAACACCGCCACGCCCAGAAGGTTCGGCAGCAAAAACAGCCAGCGTCCCCAACCTTTTCCTTTTTTCACGTTCTTTCCCGTCCCATATCATTTTTTGACGTAAGCATACCACGGTAATCTCTAAAGCGGCTCTAATCCTGTGCCGTCCGTAAAGCATCCGTAAAAAATGCCGGAACAGCCTGAAAATCGAGGCCATTCCGACATTCGCCGCCAATATTTATTCCTTATTTCCCGTGATGTAATAGTCGCAGTATTCCCCGCCCGCGGCAATGGTCTGCTGGCGGTGCAGGACGCCGTGCTGTAACGTGATCATGACGTTATCCAGCTCACAGAACAGCGGCATCAGCTCGGAAACGCCCAGCTTTTGGGCGTAAGTGCAGATGGGGCAGCGAGTGATACGGTAATAGCACGCACCCTCGTGGGGCTGACCCTCAAAGTCCACCTTGAAAGAGGTCGGGTACTGCTTTTCCTTTTCCGGCGTGTACCACTTGTAATACTTAACGACGCTTTTCTTGTTCTCCGCCTTGCCCTTGTCCGTGTTCAGGTCGGTTTTCGCAAAGTACCACTTGATGTGATACAATGAACGCCGCATCATCTCCTGCACGTCCTCCGGCGGGATTTTCTTGCCGCTGGCCACATAGGGCGCTACGAAAGCCAGGGCAAATAGCTCGTTATAGGCCATGGGATTGTCGTCGCCGATGTCGTCCGCGTTTTTCACCAGCTTCCGGTAAACCTGCTTGCTCTTTTTCATGACCTCGGAAGCGTAGTTTTTGTCGTATTTCTCCGCCAGGAACTTCTTCATAGGGCTTTTGAACATCCAAAAATAGAAGCCGTTGTATTTCATTTCACATGTCCTCTCAGATTTCCTGCAAATCCTTATAATTTTCCAACACCGGGCTTCTGTCCCCCACGTACCAGTAGTCGCAGCAGTCGCCGCCCAGAGCTTCAGTCTGGGTGCGGATCAGGCGCGCATGCATGACTTCCGCCAGATAGTGGTCAGTCCTGCACAGGTAGGGCAGAAGTTCTCCGTAGCCGTGTTCCTTCGCGTGCTTGGCGATGGGGCATCCCACGAGATGGAAGCAGAAGCCTTCGGTGCGGTGGTCGGGGTTGATCTCCACCTTCCAGGTGTCCATCCATTCGCCCTTCGCCTGATGCTCCGCCAGTGTCCGGTTGTACTTGGTGTACATCTTTTCAAACAACTTGTACGGCCACTTCGCCTTATTGCCGTCCACCAGCTTTCCGAGAAATTTCATTTTCTCCACTTCCCGGCGTTTGATTTCCAGGAAGGTCTCGCCGTCCAGCCGATGGTCGGTCGCTTCGTAAAAGGCCAGAATGGTGAACCAGTCCAGCATGTTTTTCGCCATCATGTTTTCGCCAAGGTCGGGCATATCCTTCAGAAAATCCAGATAATACGCCTCGGCACGCTGAAAAATCCCGTCAGCCTCGTCGGGGTACGCCTCCCGGCAATACGCTTCGCAGGGCTTCCCGTACTGGGACTTTGCATAGGCTCTTTTCATCCCCGTCACCCGATCTGACCAAGAAAATCCTGAATCGTCCGGATGTAGTCCCCCGTTTTCAGCACGGTGGACAGATGCCCTCCGGAAACGTAGGAAATTTTCGGGTTATGCATCAGCTTGATCAGGTCTTCCTGCATCTTGCCGGAGAAAAAGTCCTGATCGGGCAGAATTAGCAGAATTTTGCTCTCCAGGGACGCAAAATCCGCCTCCGTCACCGGCTTCTGGTTCATAAAGTCGGCAAGCAGTCCGGAAATATGCACGTCCTTTTCCTGCTTGAAGTCCTTGAATATCGTCTCAAACATATCCCGTGCATAGGCAACTTCTTCCTTGCTCTCATTGCGGAGATGCCCCATACCGGCTTTGATGAGAGTGGGCTTGAGCTTTTCGTAATTGCAGCGCTTCATGTACCACAGCATGAGCGGCGCGAAGCGGTATTGCTTTTTCAGGCTTTTGATGGTATTTGCGTCCATGCCGCCGGTGGAAATCAGGATCAGCCCGCCGGTCTGTCCCGGATACTTCTGGACGTAGATCTGCGCGATCATACCGCCGCCGCTTGCGCCCACGAAAATGGGCTTTTCGAGCCCAGCTTTTTGAAAAAGGCGTGCATCCCCGTCACCAGCGCCTGATTGGTGGGCAGCTGCTGGGGATAGTCAAACAGCAAAACCTGGTCGTTCTGAGACAGGTCGTCCACATAGTCCATCCACATTTCCAGCGTGTTCATGCCGCCGTTCAGGAAGACAAGCGTTCTTCCGGTGTCATTGCCGCTCAGAATGTAGCGGAACACCGCGCCGTCCACCGTCACGGTCTGGCTGGGGTATTTTGCCGCAAAATCTTTTATTTTCTCAGAATATAACTTCATAACCCTACTCCTTTTACGTCCGCAGATAGCGGTATTTCAGCAATAATTTTGTCACTGGGCAGCCCCACTCACTGGATTTTCGTCCGCTTCACCACGGCAAGCAGCCCGCCGAACATCCAGATATTTCCCACGCTGATCCATGCGCAGGTGATCGCATTAACCCACGGCTGGTTGCCGAACACATTCAGCAGCATGGCCGCCGCCATGCCAACAGGCAGCGAAAACACCCAGCACCACTTCGGATAGGGTGCCAGGCCCTTTGCAAACACCTGAATCTGCGTGACCTCCAGCACGGCAAAGAACACCCAGAACAAGGCGAAAGCGGGCAGTACGAAGTACGCCGCGTATTTCAACACAAGTGCTTCCGCAAGCCCGTACTTCGTCAGAAACACCATTGCGCACACCGGCACATGGAAGCCGCAGCCGCCGAAGATCACATAGCCAAAAATCCCCGTCCGGTAGCGGTGGGCATATGCAGGGGCGTGTTCCGCCATCAAACGGTAGATGCCAAAATAGCACAGCCCCTCAATGGTGATGCCGAAAAGCCCCAGCATCGCCGCAGCGAAGATGCCGCCGTCAGAGAGGTCGGTATAGGCGGAGAGCATCCGGGAAATACCTGTCAGCGTTTCATCCTCCACCCCCCAGCCCAGGAGCATGTCCCCGACGAGTGTCAATATAGCGCCGAACAGACCTACGCGAAACAAATGCGTGTTACGCGGCCAATCCAGCTGCCGGGAAATTCCAATATCATTAAAATCGTTCATGCCTTTTTCCTCCTATACCCGCAGTCACAGTAGGGGCCGCCGGAGGCCAGTGTGTATTCCCGCACAAAGTCCGTCGCGCCCCCCGCCTCGCTCATGGTATAGTCCAGATGGCACATGGCGGGCGTCAGGTCGTAAAGTCCCATCTTCTTCATCAGCTCGCAGATGCCGCATTTCGTGAAGCGTCCCTCGTAGCCGCTTCCGTCCGGGTATTCCAGATATTCCATGTTCCAGGAATAGGGGTTGCGGTCGGCGGCTTTCAGGGCGGCGGTAGCCTTCATTCCGGCAATGTCCTGTTCGGTGAACTTCTTCTTGCCGCTCTTGCGGCAGAACCAGGCCATGGGCTTCGTCATCATGGCGTCCGCGTAGTATTTTGTCAGCGGCTCCACCTTCGGGCGCTCCGGCATGGCGAGAACGAACGCGCCGAGCATGGCGCAGTTCACGATGTTCATTTTGAACCGGTCTTCCTTCTCAAATTCCGGCAAGTCCCGGATGATCTCCTTATATTTTGGCTTCGCCTTTTTTTCGATTTCCTTCGCTGTGGCCGCATCGTAGCCAAATACGACGGTCAGTTGTTTGCGAAAAGATTTCGCAAACAGCGCCCACATACCCATGGGCATTCCTGCATACTTCATTCAGCACCCCTCCACTGTATCCCCGGCTTTCGACGCCGGATATCGAATCAAATCATACAATACGCCATGCTCGCCGAAGCTCCGCGTTCCGGCGACCTCCATGCCGAGATGGACGTATTTGTCACACTTGGACTTTGCGTCGGTGTCCAGAATCACCGGCACGCCCAGCCGGTCGCCATCGGCAAAAGCGATATCCAGAACCTTCCGCATGAATCCCTGCCCCTGATATGCTTCCCGCACGCAGACCATACCGACGAAAATATAGGACTTTTTCGCCTTCTTGAACTGATCGTCCAGCCCGGGGCTGCCCTTTGCCATGATCTTGAAAAAGCCCAGCGCCTCTTTCAGATTCATCGCGCTGAAAAAGCCCTTTGCCAATGGCAGACACGCTTTCAGGCCGACCTTCTGGCCGGGGAGCTTGTAGGCGATAAAGCCTTCCTGGTTCTCCCCCGTGGTGTAGAGCATTCCGGCCTTCAGCGCCATGCGCACGTAGCCGCAAATGTAGATCGCCGCAGCTTCCTGACTGGGAAACGCGCCGGCAAGGCCATGCTCCCCGCCGTAGTCATAGTAGCCGAAAGCGTGTCCGACGTCCCGGATGACGCTTTCGTCCAATTCCGTCACCTTTTTCATTCCGTTTTCCCTCTTTCGCTCTTCCTGAGAATCGCCACCGCGCATGGGATTTTTCCCTTGCACATGATATAGCTCGCGTCCGTGTACCCGGCGTCGGCAAAGAAGCGCTTGTAGGTTTCCAGGGTAAATTCCCGCTTGAAATTCGCCCCTGCTTTGCCGATGGCACCCGAGACCTTGTTGGTCGCGCCTGCGTCCGTCCGGTTCATGTAGGTGGGAATGATGAGCCTTCCGCCGGGTCTGCACACCCGGTCAAGCTCCCGCAGTGCCTGATAAGGCTTGTCCAGCAGGTGGATCACATTCGCCGCCACCACGGCATCAAAGCGCTCGTCCGGGTAGGCAAGCTGCATGATATCCGCCTGTTCAAATGTCAGGTTTCCGAATTTTCCGTACTTCTTTTCCGCCTGTTTCAGCATTTTCTCCGAAAAATCCGTAGCGACAAGGCTTTTACACCGGGGCGCCATCACGCCGGTGAGCAGCCCCGTTCCGCAGGCGCATTCCAGCACCTCGTCCTCTGGGGCGATCAGCCTCTCCACCGCCGCGCACAGCGCCCGGTTTGCTTTTCGGTTGATGACATTGGCAAAAACGTCATACACCCATGCCACATTATCCCAGAACATCGGCCGCCCTCCCCTTTTCCGGCAGGGCGTTCTTTTCCATGATCGACCGGAGCATTTCCGCAAAGCCCTGGGGGTTCTGAATCTGGTACTGCATGTGATTGTCGCCCTCAAGAACCGGGAAGTTGCCATGGGGATAGGCCTTCATGACCGCGTCCCTGTATTTGTAGTGGTCTTCCACGCTGCCAAAGGAAAAATATGTGTTCTTTTGCAGCGTCTCCGGCAGGGCCGGGAACGGCTTGTTCTCCAGGCAGTCCAGCATCTGGCGGCGTAGATTGCCGTATCTCAACGCTTTCCCGGCGGCGATAAAGTAGGGCTTGATGGCGTCATCATCGCACCACATGATCTTTTTCAGCGTTCCGCCCTTCGACCAGTACAGGCTCTTGATGGCAAGGTACAGAAACGGTGTCATGACCCGGCGCGTCCCCTTCCCGATCTGGGCAAACTGCCCGCCGTCAAAGAAAACATGCCCCACCGGCAGCTCCGTTTCCGTCAGAAACGCCATTGCCAGATCCGCACCGATGGACGAGGCCACCACCAGCGCAAGGGTGTCTACCCCCTGCCCGCGCAGAAATTCGGTGATTTGCCGCACCTCGTCCGCCTTGCTTATGTACTTCTGTCCGGCGCAGTAGACGGTGGAGGTGGGAAGAATGCAGAAATATTTGTCCTGCAAATGTTCCGCCACCCGCTCGCTGCTCGCCCCGGTCACGCCCATCGCATGGAAAAACAGTACGGCCGGGTTCCGCTTGTCCCCCAGTGTTTCAAACAGCATTCTTATCGCCCCCGATTCAATGCAGGAACAGCGTCATGATACCCGCCAGCGCCGCCGAAATAATGACCATGCCCACCGTACCGAACGTCCATTTTTTGCACTTGTCCTTCGCGGTGATGTAGGGCTTCAGGTCTTCCGTGTATGGGATCGTCCACGCTTTCGTACGCCCGACCCAGTAATCGTCAATCAGGAATCGGTCAATAAGATTCATCACGGACAGGATCACCAGCAGCTGCCAAAATCCGGCCACGAAGCCCCGCGCGCCGTTCACCGCGTACACAAACACCAGCACATAGGCAATATACCCCGGAATGCAGCACACCTTGAAGAGCATTTGATTGCGGCGAATCCGTTCATAGGTCGTCAGGCCATGCTCCACACACCGCTTCTGCACCTCCGGGCTGTAAAGATGCACCATCCCCACAGCGCCCTTGCGAATGCCGAACAGACACACCAGCACCAGCAGAACCCCAAGGCCGACGCCTTCCAGCAAAACCTTCCAAATCATGTCAAATACCTCCTACTTTTTCAGCATATCAACAACTTTTGCGAAATCTTCCTTTGCCTCTTTGAAGCACGGCAAAGGCGCTTGCCAGAATGAGCAGAACCATCCCGGCATAGGCGACGGCCATAGCCGGCATCAGCCGGTCATACTGGGACTGTATCAGCGCCGCCGTCTCCTCCCGCCCGAGAAGTGGCGCGAGTCTGCTCGTCCAGTCGGCAAGGCTTCCGATAAAGAGGTGCAGCGCCCCGGCCGTGGCAACATAAATCACGCCACCGATCAGAACCGCCCGCCGGGTCTTGCGGTACTGGGGCTTGATCTGCTGGCAGGACACCCGCACGGTGAAAAATCCCAGCGACATACCGAGAAGTCCCGTCACAATCAGCAGCGGCAGCCGCCACAGTTCATATGTCCCATTCAGATACGCTTCCCGCAAAAATAAGCCGTTATCGCCGGGGCTTGCCGGGATCACACTCAGGCACAAATCCCCCACCAGCATCAAAAACGCGCCGAGAGCGCCCAGCAGGCAATCCCGTATGTAAGCTTTTCGTCCTAAATGCTCCATTCTCCTTCGACCTCCAGTTTTCACCGGTTAGTGTGCGCTAACCGGTATCCTTTCAAAAAGCCGCCCCAGGGCAGCTTCTCCATGCAGTCACGTCTGTTCACTTGCTCATATCATAGCACAGGGGTGTTTGTTTTTCAATAGGATGTCTGGGTTTTTCGGCAAGAAAATAAACTTATACCGAAAAAGAAGGCCGGTTTTCACCGGCCTTCCCTGCAACTGTTTTTTTAGTCTTCCCGCTGCACTTCCTCCGTCATGATGACGGCGGCGACGGAATTCATGCCTACGTGGCAGGCGATGCTGCATGGCAGGTTGGCATAGCTCACCTTGGCAAAGGGGAACTCCGCCTGCACCTGCTGACGCCAGGACTCCGCCAACTCTTCGTTTTCCAGCGTTCCGGCGGTTTCGATCAGAAGACGGGACTCCGGCACATCCTTGAAACGCTCTGCCCGATCCTGATGAAGGGCATCGATCATCTTGCTCTCGGCAAGCTTCATGCCCCGCACCTTGGCGAAGGCGTCCAGCTTGTCTCCCTGGATGGTCAGCACCGGCTTGAGATTCAGCACCGTGGCCAGCGTTGCCGCGGCGGGGGTGACACGGCCGCCCTTTTTCAGGTACTCCATGGAGTCCACGGTGATGTAGATGCTGGCGTCATATGCGTGCTTTTCCAGAAATTCCTTGATCTGTCCGGCGTCGTACCCCTGCTCCGCCAGACGAAGGGCGCTGATCACCGATTCTCTCTGGGTCACGGAGATCCGGTGGTTGTCCACCACCTGCACCTTGCCGTCATAGTCCCGGGCAAACAGGGCGGCGCTCTGACAGGAGCCGCTCAGGCCGCTGGACATGGGGATATACACGATCTCATCATAGCCCTTTGCCAGAATTCCGTCCCACAGCTCCATGAGCTGCCCCGGCGACGGTTGGGAGGTGGAGACATCCCGGTGCTGCCGCATGGCGTAATACAGCTGCTCCGACGTGATGTCGATGCCCTCGTAGTGGATGGTTTCCTCCAGATTGACGGGCATGGCCAG
This sequence comes from uncultured Oscillospiraceae bacterium, assembly GCA_934572365.1. Taxonomy (GTDB): domain Bacteria; phylum Bacillota; class Clostridia; order Oscillospirales; family Oscillospiraceae; genus Faecousia. The sequence goes on along the minus strand of CAKTKX010000009.1, from coordinate 7,330 downwards.
GACAAAAACGCCCAGTTTTTCCCCCTCTAAAGCGGTAATTCCGCTGTTGGTATCCGTTGCGATTGCGATTTTCATAGTGCGATAGTACCTTTCTTCCTGCCAAAACGGCGCGGTTATCAGCCGTTGAGAATCTTCATGAATTCCTCGCCGGTGATGGTTTCCTTTTCGTACAGGTAGCTTGCCAGCTCATCCAGCTTCTGCCTGTTTTCCGTGAGAATGTTTTTCGCCTTTTCGTGCTGCTGCTTTACGAGCGCAACCACCTGCCGGTCAACCTGCGCCTGGGTCTCTGCGGAACAGGCCAGGGACGCGTCTCCCCCCAGATACTGGTTGGTAACGGTCTCCAGCGCCACCATGTCAAAGTCCTCGCTCATGCCGTAGCGGGTGATCATGGCTCGGGCCATCTTGGTGGCCTGCTCGATATCGTTGGAAGCGCCGGTGGAAATGGTGCCGAACTTGACTTCCTCCGCCGCACGGCCGCCGGTATAGGTGGCGATCTGATCCAGAATTTCCTCCCGGGTCATCAGATAGTGGTTCCCCTGCTCCACCTGCATGGTATAGCCCAGCGCGCCGGAGGTGCGGGGAATGATGGTGATCTTCTGCACCGGGGCGGAATGGGTCTGCATGGCCGCCACCAGGGCATGGCCGATCTCGTGGTAGGAAACCGTCCACTTTTCCTTGTCGGTGAGGATGGCGTTTTTCTTCTGATAGCCCGCGATGACCACCTCGATGGACTCTTCCATGTCCGCTTCGGTGGCGAATTTCCGTCCGTCCCGGACGGCGCGCAGCGCCGCTTCGTTGACGATGTTGGCAAGCTCCGCGCCGGACGCGCCGGAGGCCATCCGTGCGATCTGCTTGAAGTCCACATCGTCAGCAATTTTGATCTTCTTCGCGTGAACCCGCAGGATCGCTTCCCGCCCCTGAAGGTCGGGCAGCTCCACCGGTACCCGGCGGTCAAACCGGCCGGGACGGGTCAAAGCGGGATCAAGGGATTCCGGGCGGTTGGTGGCGGCGAGGATGATGACGCCGGAGTTGCCTTCAAAGCCGTCCATTTCCGTGAGCAGCTGGTTCAGCGTCTGCTCCCGCTCGTCATTGCCGCCCATGGTACCGGTGTTCCGCTTCTGGCCGATGGCGTCGATCTCATCGATGAACACGATGCAGGGGGCTTTTTCCTTGGCCTGCTTGAACAGGTCACGCACCTTGCTCGCGCCCATGCCCACAAACATTTCCACGAATTCGGAGCCGCTGATGGAGAAGAACGGGACGTTCGCCTCACCGGCGACGGCCTTTGCCAGCATGGTCTTGCCGGTGCCCGGAGGGCCTACCAGCAGCACGCCCTTGGGCATGGATGCACCGATCTGACGGTACTTGTCCGGATTGTGGAGGTAATCCACGATCTCCTGCAGGCTTTCCTCCGCCTCGTCCACGCCCTCCACGTCGTCAAATTTGATGCCGTCGGAGGACTGGACATACACCCGGGCGTTGGAGCTGCCGCCGTTGAACATCAGAGAATTGGGGCCGCCGGCTCTGTCCATCAGCTTTTTGGACATAAACTGCCCCAGAACAATGAACGGGACAATGGGCAGGATCCACGTCAGCAGGAAGCTTAAGAGCGGGGCGGTTTCCTCCACGATCTCTCCGCCGAACTGCGCGCCGGAATCGTGGAGCCGGTTCACCAGATCCGGGTCATTCATCAGGCCGGTTTTGTAGATTTTGCCGTCCTTGCCCTCAAAGAGGATCTGGTTGTCCTCCACCTTCACCTGACTGATTTCCTTATTTTCCGTCATGGTGATGAAGGTGCCGTAGTCCACCTCGATGATCTGCTGCCGGGCAATCCAGGGAACCAGCAGGAAGTTCACCAGCACCAGAGCGACCATAACCAGTGTGTAGTAGAAAATCAGGGGTTTCTTTGGCTGTTTGACTTCGTTCATATCCGTGTTTCCTCCTTTTTCCACCGACCCGGACGCAGCCGGCAAAACGTATGTTTTTTACTATATCACGCAATTCTCAACCGAAACGAAACCGCTTATGCGGTTTCCTCCCGCTTGGGCAGCTCCACGGTAAAAACCGTCGAGCCGTTGCCGCTGTCCACCGTGGCAGTGCCGCCGTGGAGCTGCACCACCTGCTTCACCACGGCAAGGCCGATGCCGTTGCCCTCCGAGGAGTGGGACTCGTCCGCCTGGTAGAATTTCCCCCAGATTTTGTTCAGCTTGTCCTTGGGGATGTCGGGGCCGTAGTTGGTGACGGTGACCGCCAGCGTCTCCGCCCCCTCCGCAATCCGCACGCCGATCTCCCCATAGCTGGGGGAATACTTGATGGCGTTGTCCAGCAGATTGATCCATACCTGCTTCAGCAGTTCCTCGTTGGCACAGATGGTATATTCCGGAAATTCCAGGTCTAAGTCCAGCTCCTTGCGGCTCCACTTTTCCTCCAGCAGCAGCACGCAGGCGCGAATCTGTTCCGATAAATTGAAGGTGGTCAAATCCGTTAGAATCGTCTGATTTTCCACCTTCGTCAGGTTCATTACGTTGGTGGCCATGGCCGCCAGACGGAGGGATTCCTCCTCGATGATGGCAAGGTATTCCTCCTTCTGCTCGTCGGTGAGATTGCCCCGGCGCAGGAGCTTGGCAAACCCGGCGATGGAGACGATGGGGGTTTTGAATTCGTGGGAAAAATTGTTGATGAAGTCGCTTCGCAGCATCTGGGTGTTTTCCAGCTCCTCCGCCATGGCGTTGAAGCTCTCCGACAGCTCCCGAAAAACGGGGTTGTCCCCTATGACCTTGCCGTAATGCATTCTGGCCGTAAAATCCCCCGCCGCCAGCCGGTTGATGTTGTTGATCAGCCGGTTAAAGGGTCGCAGCGGAATCTTTACGGTGCCGATGGCAACCAGGCTCCCCACCAGGACGCTGATCAGCAGCATCACGATCAGCATGGCAAATCCGGAATTTCTGGGAATGCCCAGATTATCCAGCACCCCCAGCTTGGTCAGCAGAAAGGACAGCGCCGCCGTAATGAGGACTGCCGCCAGCTGGATGAGGAAAAACGCGGTGGAATAGAGCAGCGTCAGCGACCAGCGGTGCCTCCCCGGTTTTTTGCTCATACCCTCTTCACCGCCTTATAGCCCAGTCCCCGGACGGACTCGATGGTAAATTCCGGCCAGTCCTGAAAGCGCTTGCGCAGACGGCCTACGTGTACCGTCACGGTCTCCCAGCCGGTGTCGGAATCCGCGCCCCAGATTTCGTCCATGAGCTGAATGCGGGTGAAGATTTTGCCGGGATAGGACAGGAGCTTATACAGAAGCAGGAATTCCTTCTGGGGAAGCTCCTGCACCTCTCCTCTCCTACTCACCGTCAGGCAGTCGTAGTCCAGCACCACATCTCCTACCACGATCCGGCGCTCGCTGGCAATTTTTGCCCGGCGCAGCAGCGCCTTGATTCGCCAGAGCATTTCCTCTTCGTCGATGGGCTTGGTCATATAGTCGTCGGTGCCAACCAGAAAGCCGTGCTTCTTGTCGGAGGGAAGCTCCTTGGCGGAAACCATCAAAACGGGCAGGTTGTTGTTCGTCTCCCGCAGGGTTCTGGTAAACTCATAGCCGTCCATTTTGGGCATCATGATGTCCAGCACCATCAGATCGACGTACTCCGAGTCCATCAGCGTCAGGGCGTCCTCCCCGTTTTCGGCGGTGAGTACCTTGTAGCCGTCCGCTTCCAGTACCGCCTGCAAAAGTCTCCGGGTGTTTCGGTCATCGTCCACGACCATGATCTGAAACATGCCTTTTCCTCCCCTCCTATATATTATGTCACCGAATGCCGCTTCTTACGGCGGACAGCCCAATAGCTCTTGCCGTAGGCGATTTCCTCCGCCAGCAGACAGACGGGCAGCGCCACGAAGAAGTCCACGGCGGAATGCTGCTTGATAAACATGGTGGCAAGGCAGATAAGCGCTACGGACACGAGAATAAACGCCTTGAACCACTTACGCACGTTCTTTTCCTTCAGCCACGCCGACGCGATACCCATGGAATAGGCCACATGAAGCGACGGGCACACGCCGGTGGGCGTATCCAGCCGGTACAGCAGGCCAATACACGCCGTGAGGAAATTTTCTCTGGGGAACACCTCGGGGCGCATATCCTGCCGGTTGGGATAGACAATATAAATCACCATGGCAACCACCTGGGTGACGATGATGAAGATCTGGAACCGCTTGAAGCCCTCCACGTGATACAGCATCAGGTACAGCAGCGTAAATACGATCAGGAAATACCAGAACACGTAAGGAATCAGGAACCACTCGCAGAAGGGAATCCAATCGTCAATCCGGCAGTGGATCACGTGGCAGCTTTCCGCGGGAATCAGATTCTCCGTCAGAAAATACATGATAAAGTACCCGATCCAGCCGCCCAGAAGCTTTAAGTGGGCAAACTGCGGATCGTTGAGCTTAGACAGCCGAAAGGTGCGGTAGTCAATTTCCGGTTTTCTCATGGGTGGCCTCCTGGGGGACATTGTAAGGATATTGCTTCTTGGGCATGTTGGGGTAAGGCACGACGATGTGCTTTGGCAGCGCCTGCGCCATTTCCGTGACCTGCTCCATTAAGTATTCGCAGATGCGTCTGCGCTCTTCTTCCAGGGGCGCGTCGGGTTGAAAGCGGATGGGCTTGCCCAGATACATGGTCTTCAGCCTGGGCGCCAGATACTGCGGCACGAAGACAAGCGCTCTTCCCGTGCGCTTGTAGTAGAGCTTCGCCACGTCGATGAACCTGTCCTGGAACTCGCAGATAATGTTGTTTCGCGGCACGTGATGCTCCGGGAAGATGACAACACTTGCCCCCTCCTGGAGCGCCGCCACCGTCTTCTTGAAGGTGGAAAGAATTCTGGTGTCATGATACACGCCGATGGTGTTGGCGTTGGTAAAAACCAGCTGGGACAATGGCGCGATGATGTGAGACAGCAGCTTATAGAACCAGCGGACGGCCTTGGGCTTTTCCGACCAGAAATCCTGATAGGCGTAGGCAGGCACTTCCTTCTTGTCCATCATCTCACCGGCGCACCAGATATAGTGCTCGCCGGGGGTATACAGCTCACAGGCAATGGGGCCGTTCATCTGGCTGTGGTTGCCCACGTACACCACCGGCTCCGGCGGAAGGTTCTCCTCCCCCACGACCCTGATTTTGGGATAAACCGCCCGTACGGCGGCCTTGATCAACCGGTACAGGGGGGAAATTTTCCGTTCTCCCATCTGCTCACTCCTTTTTCAGGAATTTTCTACAAATGTTTCGCCAAGAATATCGCAGGAATCTAAACCGAAAATAAACAAAGTTTCGTTTCAGTTTAGATTCACATGGTATACGGGTGGTATAATTATCGTCGAAAGGACGGAAACTTTCAAGGGGCAAAACCGCATAAATTGTCGCGGCTGCACGGAGAATATTTTTACCCCTAAAGATTTCAGAAAGAGAGTGTACTTATGGCAAAAAAATTCGGTGACAGGAAAGACGGCGTGAAGCTCAGGAATATCCACGCCATGCACCTGGTCATGCCGCTGATGTATCCCAACCGCTGTGACAACGAGGCGTTCATCAGCGAGCGGATCGACCTGACCAACGTGCTGGCTTATCTGGACGAGAAAAACGCCTCCAACCCGGACTACAAATACAATTTCTTTCAGGTAATGGTCACCACCATGCTGAAGGTCATCACCCTGCGGCCGAAAATGAACCGCTTTATCGCCAACAAGACCATGTATCAGCGCAACGAGGTCTCCGCGGCCTTCACCGTGAAGAAGGAGTTTTCCGACGACGGCGGCGAGGCGCTGGCCTACATCCACTCCAAGGGCACCGACACCATCGACACCGTTCATGACGAAATTTTCCGCCAGATCTCCATCTGCCGCAGCAACGACGAGGTGGACAAGGGTACCCAGAGCCTGAACGCGGTGCAGAGCCTGCCGGGCTTCCTCGTGCAGGCGGTGGGCGGCATTGCCCGCTTTCTGGATCGCCACGGCTGGATGCCCCAAAGCGTCATCGCGGGCGACCCCTACTATTCCTCCGTGGTGCTGACCAATCTGGGTTCCATCAAGCTCCACGCAGGCTATCACCACCTGACCAACTGGGGTACCACGTCGGTATTCTGTGCCATCGGCGAGATCAAGAAGCGTCCCTTCTTCAACGACGACGGCACCTTTGAGATGAAGCCCAGCATCGATCTGGGTCTGACCATCGACGAGCGCGTTGCCGACGGCTATTACTACGCCAAAACCGTCCTTCTGTTAAAAACGCTGCTGGAAAATCCCCAGCTGCTGGACAAACCGATACAGGAAGAGGTAGATTACTGATGGAAACGATCACTGCAAATACCCCCTGGGCAGGCTCCATGGGCAGCACCCCCATGCACCTGGACTACTTTGAAGGCTCCATGTTCGAGGCTGTGGAGGCCATTGCCGAAAAGTACCCCAATTACGTTGCCTTTGACTTCATGGGCAAGTCCACCACTTACAAAAAGCTGGTGCAGGAGGTGGAAACCTGCGCCAAGGCGCTGAAAACCATCGGCGTCCGGGAGGGCGACAAGGTCACCATCGCCATGCCCAACTGCCCCCAGGCCATTTATCTGTTTTACGCCATCAATCTGGTGGGCGGCATTGCCAACATGGTGCATCCCCTGTCCGCTGAGAAGGAAATTGAGTTCTATCTCAATGAATCCGAAAGCGTTACCGCCATCACCCTGGATCAGTTCTACAATAAATTTGAGTCCGTCCGCAAGAACACCAAGGTGGTCAACATCATCATCGCCAGCATCAAGGACGCCCTGGCACAGCCCATCAAGGCGGGCTACATGCTCACCCAGGGGCGGAAGATCGAGAAAATCCCCGAGGACGCCCCGGTCATCCGGTGGAAGGAATTCAAGCGTCTGAGCCGCTGCTGCTTCTATGACTACAAGATCAGCCGCACCGCCGACGACCCCGCCGTCATTCTCTACTCCGGCGGCACCACCGGTACCACCAAGGGCATCGTCCTGACCAACAAGAACTTTAACGCGCTGGGGCAGCAGGTCATCGCCGCCAATCCCATGTTCCGTCCCGGGGACAAGATGCTGGCCGCCATGCCCATTTTCCACGGTTTTGGTCTGGGCGTGTGCATCCACACCATGCTGACCCAGGGCGGCCGGTGCATTCTGGTTCCCCGGTTCACCCCCAAAAGCTACGCAAAAGATCTGGTCAAGCAGCGCTGCAACTTCATCGCAGGCGTTCCCACCCTGTATGAAGCGCTGCTCCGTCTGCCGGATATGGAGGGCGCTGACCTCAGCTGCCTGAAGGGCGTTTTCTCCGGCGGCGACTC
>CAKTKX010000008.1 GCA_934572365.1 uncultured Oscillospiraceae bacterium | reverse complement strand
TCGCCCACATTCAGGCCGTAGGGAGCCAGGATGTAGCTCAGGGTGCCGTCCTCGTACTTGATCAGCGCGATGAAAGCGGAGCGGTTGGGATCGTACTCGATGCGCTGCACGGTAGCGCTCATGTCGGTCTTCAGACGCTTGAAGTCGATGACGCGGTACTTGCGCTTGTTGCCGCCGCCGCGATGGCGGACGGTGATGTGACCGTAGCTGTTGCGACCTGCGTTCTTCTTGAGGGTCTCAACCAGGCTACGCTCAGGTTTTGCCTTCTTATCAACACCGTCGAAAGCGGAAACAGTCATGTTTCTGCGGGCGGGGGTGTAAGGCTTGAAAGTCTTAATAGCCATTTGCGTTTCTCTCCTTTATTGAGATTTGGTTTAGACCATACCCTCGAAGAACTCGATGGTCTTGGAGTCGGCGGTCAGGGTGACGACAGCCTTCTTGTAGGCGGCCTGCTTGCCGGCGGGATAAGCGCCGGTGCGCTTGACCTTGCCCTGCATACGGACGGTGTTGACCTTCGCGACCTTCACGCCGAAGATCTCTTCGATCGCGGCCTTGATCTCGGTCTTGTTGGCGTTCACGTCCACCATAAAAACGTACTTCTTGTCAGCGACAGACTCCATGGACTGCTCGGTGATGACAGGTCTTCTGATGATATCGTAAGCGTTCATTATGCGAATACCTCCTCAATCGTGGCCAGAGCAGCCTTGTCAACCACCAGCTTGGTGGCGTTCAGCACGTCGTAAACGTTCAGCACGCCGGCGAAGGTGACTTCGCAGCCGGGGATGTTGCGGCCGGACTTTACCACGTTCTGGTCGGCGGCGGCAGTGACGACCAGGGTCTTGCCTTCGCAGCCGACGGCCTTCAGGAACTTGGCAAACTCAGAGGTCTTGGGAGCGTCCATCTCGATGGCGTCGATGACCACGATATTTGCCTCGGAAGCCTTGGCGCTCAGGACGCTCTTCAGCGCCAGGCGCTTGGCCTTCTTATTCAGGGTGTAGCTGTAGGAGCGGGGCTTGGGGGCAAACACGATGCCGCCGTGGGTCCACTGGGGAGCACGGGTGCTGCCCTGACGGGCCCGGCCGGTGCCCTTCTGACGCCAGGGCTTACGGCCGCCGCCGGAAACCTCAGCGCGGGTCAGAGCGCTCTGGGTGCCCTGACGCTTGTTGGCCAGATGGTTCTTGACAGCGTCATGAACCACAGACTCATTGGGGGTGATGCCGAAAACTGCTTCGGAGAGTTCGATCTCGCCAACCAGCTTGCCGGACATATCATAAACATTGGTCTTAAGCATGATTTAAGATCTCCTTTCCTTAGCCTCTTGCGGAAGCCTTCTGGGGATTTCTGCCGGAAGCCTTCTGCGGGTTCTTGCTGATGCCGAGCTCGACATTCTTGACCTTGTTGTTCTTGACGGTGTTGCGGATGTAGACCAGACCGCCCTTGGGGCCGGGGATGGCGCCGCGGATGACGATCATGTTCAGCTCTGCGTCCACCTTCACAACGTCCAGGTTCTCGATGGTGACCTGCTCATTGCCCATCTGGCCGGCGCCGATCTTGCCGGGGAAGATACGGGACTGATGAGAGGATGCGCCCATGGAACCGGCATGACGGTGGACAGGGCCGCCGCCGTGGGTCATGGGGGTGCGGCCGGCGCCGTGGCGCTTCACAACGCCCTGGTAGCCGTGGCCTTTGCTGATGCCGGTAACGTCGATCTTGTCGCCGGCAGCGAAGGTGTCAGCCTTGACTTCGTCGCCGACATTCATGTCGGCAGCGCCGTCCAGCTTGAACTCCTTCAGGTACTTCTTGGGGGCAACGCCGGCCTTCTTCAGGTGGCCTGCCTCCGGCTTGCTGAGCTTCTTCTCGGCGACGTCGCCAAAGCCCAGCTGGACGGCTACGTAGCCGTCGGTCTCAACGGTCTTCTTCTGGGTAACGACGCAGGGGCCTGCTTCCACGACGGTCACAGGGATCACCTTGCCGCTCTCATCGAAGATCTGGGTCATACCCACTTTTTTGCCGATGATTGCTTTCTGCATGGTTTGGTTTCTCCTTTTTTATAGGTTATTGGTCGGCAGCCCATTGGGAGGCCAGCCGACATGACCCGTCCGCCCGATGCCAGACAGTGCGGGCTGCCATAACTTCGCTTGCGCGCCGTTACAGCTTTATCTCAATCTCAACACCAGCGGGAAGATCCAGGCTCATCAGAGCTTCGACGGTCTTCTGGTTGGGGTTGAGGATATCGATCAGACGCTTGTGGGTTCTGCGCTCGAACTGCTCACGGGAGTCCTTGTACTTGTGGACAGCCCGAAGGATGGTGACGACTTCCTTCTTGGTGGGCAGCGGGATGGGGCCGGAAACCTGGGCGCCGTTGCGCTTTGCGGTCTCCACGATCTTTGCAGCGCTGGAGTCGATCAGCTGGTGATCGTAAGCCTTCAGCCGGATGCGGATCATCTGGTTTGCCATGTTTGTTTTCCTCCTTGAATTACGTACTCAGTTTGCGTAGTGTCTGGGTACGGTCGAACTACTATTGTCCGCGCCGCCGTGCGTATCATTCCGAGCCATGAAAAATGGCCGACCGAGGCCGACCCTTCTTCCGTTCCCGGCGATATACGCCAGCGCTTCCAGAAGCAGTTCAGCCGCCCGATGACCGGACATACTCCGCGGAAGTTACCGTTTTTCAACGCAATCTCCCGCATCATCGCATTGCACGCGCAGAATCTCCCTACACGCGCTCGATTATGATACCATCTGTTTCCCCATTTGTCAAGAACTTTTTCAGAATTTTTCACGAAGTTTTGTATTTATTTTCGGTGAAAACAGAGAAATCTTATGCCTTCCGCCAGGGTTCTTATAAAGACACGATTCCAGTTGCAATTTGCGGCAATCCATATTAAAATAAAGCAGGGGGATGAAAATGATAAAGTACGACCGTCTGTGGCAGACCATGAAGCAGCGGGGCGTTTCGCAGTATGATCTTTATACCCATTATAATGTAAACCGCTCCCAGCTCAATCGGCTCCGGCACAATGAAAACGTGGAGATCAATACCATCGACAAGCTCTGCAACATCCTGCAATGCCGCGTCGAGGACATCATGGAGCATTTCCCCGACGATAACCGGTTCTGATACCACAAAAAGCGCCTCTGCCATCGGCAGAAGCGCTTTTTCGTTATTTCAATTCCCAAGCCTTGACCTGACTTGCCTTCTCGTACAGCTTCAGATAGCTTTCGTACCGGGTCTTTTCGATCTTCCCTTCCCCGCAGGCTTCCCGAACAGCGCAGCCTGGCTCTTTACGGTGGGTGCAGTCGTCGAAGCGGCACTTTCCCAGGTATTCCCCGAAATCCGCAAAGGCGTATTGGAGATTCTCCTTCAGGATCACGTCCATTTCGTCGGTGTCAAAGGAGGAAAAGCCGGGGGTGTCCATGACGAAGGTGTCGTTGCCTAGACTGTACAGCTCCACATGCCGGGTGGTATGCCGCCCCCGGCCAAGCTTTTCGGAAACCTCTCCGGTGGAAAGCTTCAGCTCCGGCGCCAGGCGGTTGAGAATGCTGCTTTTGCCCACGCCGGAATTTCCGGTGAAGGCCACCAGCTTGCCCTGAATCAGCGTCCGAAGCTCCTCCACACCGCCGCCGGTCTCGGCGCTGGTACAGATGACGGGGAAGCCGGCGTTGCGGTAGATGCGCACCAGATCCACCGCCGGGTCAAGGTCGCACTTGTTGACGCACAGGTAGACCGGCACCTCCTGATCCCCCGCGATGGCCGCCACCCGGTCGATGAGAAACGGCTCCGTTATCGGATTGACGTTGGCGGCGAATACCACCAAAGCGTCAATGTTGGCGACGGCGGGGCGGACGAAGCAGTTGCGCCGGGGCAGCAGCTTTTCCACCATCCCCTTCCCCCGCTCCACGGTGATGTTCACCATGTCGCCGGTGAGGGGCGTGCAGTTTTCCTTTCGCAGAATGCCCCGGGCGCGGCAGGTGATCACCCCGTCCCCCGTCTGCACGTCATAAAATCCGCTGATGGAACGGACGATCCGACCGGTACGCTGTTTTTCCATACTCAATTAAACGGCACTTCCTTGGACTGGTAGTATTCTCCGTCGATGTAAATGTCATAGGTCTGGGTTCCGGTGCCTGACAGGTCGCAGACAAAGCTGGAGGTTCCCGGCACGATCTCCCGGGATTCGATGACCTCCTTGCCGTTCAGGAAAATACTCAGGATGTACGGCTCGTCCCGTTCCGGAAGGGAGAACTGCACCCCGATGGTCACCAGATCGTTGGGATTTTGGGGAGCGGTCGTCTGGGTTGGGCCGGTGGTTTCCTCCGGTCCCTTGGAGATTTGCAGAACGATTTCCGTGTTGACGTCGATCTCCTCGTTCTTCGCCGCGGACTGATGAATGACCTCGCCCTTGGGCTTCAGGCTCTCCACCTCTTCGGTTCTGACGTTGGTAAAGCCCGCCTGCCCCAGCAGCTCCTTGGCCTTATCCACATCCAGCCCCATCACGTTGAGCATCTTCGCCGTGATCACATCGGGGCCGGTGCTGACATAGACGTACACCGTCTGTCCCGCCGTCATTTCCGTACCGGCGGACGGCTCCGTGCGGATGACCTGCCCCACCTCGTATACGTAGCTGATCTCGTTGCGGGTAATGGGCTCAAAGCCCTGCCCCAGCAGGATGGACTTGGCTTCCTCCGCACTGGTGCCTACGAAATTATCCATGGTTTTGGCTTCCGGCCGCTGCCCCAGGCTGACGGTGAGCCAAAGCTCCGAGCCTTTGACCACCTTGCTGCCGCCGGAGGGTTCCGTGTGGAGGATTTCTCCCTTCGGCCGGGTGTCGTCGTACTGCTGCTGGAGCTTGATGGTAAAATCCGGATACTGGGACGCCAGGCTTTCGTCGTAAACGCTTCCCTCCAGATAGGGGACGTCCACCAGCGCCTTCTCCTTGCTCAGCAGGGCGCCGTTGAACAGGGCGATCAGGAAAATGAAAATCGCAATCACCGCCACGGCGCTGCACACCACGATGGCCGTGGTGGCGACCCGGCTGCGCTCCTCCTTGCGTTCCTCCTTGCGCTGCTGCTGCTGCGCCTGACGGCGCTGCTGAGCGCGGCGGATGGACTCGTTGTCCCGCCCCGCCTGGGCGTTCTGGTGCAAGTGGATGCTGTCCGAGGATGTCCGGGCGGGAGCCGTCCCGGTCTTGGCCTGCACCTTCTTCTCCGCCGTGGTCATGCCGCGGGAAAGATTGGGAAGCACCCGGGTGGCGTCGTCCACGATGCTGTGGTAATCGAAGATCATGTCCGGGTTCTGCCGGAATTCCTCCATATCGTGGAGCATTTCCGTGGCGGAGGTATACCGGTCGTTCACCTCCAGCGCCATGCCCTTCATGATGATCTGCTCCAACCCCCGGGGGATATTGGGATTCAGGGTGGAGGGCAGCGGTGCGCCGCCGTTGATATGCTGGATAGCCACCGCCACGGGAGATTCCCCGTCGTAGGGCGGCCGGCCGGTCATCATCTCGTACATGACCACTGCCAGAGAATAAATATCGGAACGGTTGTCGGTATAGCCGCCCTTGGCCTGTTCCGGGGAGATGTAGTGGACGCTTCCCAATGCCTCCTTTGTCAAAGTGTTGCTCTTGCTCATGACCCGGGCAATGCCGAAGTCCATCACCTTGACGGAGCCGTTTTTCAGCACCATGACGTTATGAGGCTTGATATCCCGGTGAATGATTCCCCGACTGTGGGCGTGCTCTAAGCCCTTGGCGATCTGCATGGCAAAATGCAGGGTCTCCTTCCAGTTGAGCACCCCTTTTTTCTCCATGTACTGCTTGAGGGAAATGCCGTCGATCAGCTCCATGACGATATAATTGGCGCTGTCGGAGGCGGAAACGTCGTAGACCTGCACGATGTTGGGATGGCTCAGCATGGCCACGGCTTCGCCCTCGGCGCGGAACCGGCGGCGGAATTCCTCATCCCGTGCGAATTCATCCTTGAGTATTTTGACGGCTACCAACCGGTTCAGCCGGTGGTCACGCGCCTTATAGACGACGGCCATGCCGCCGGTACCGATGATCTCCAGAATTTCGTACCGGTCGTCCAAGAGCCGTCCAATATATTGATCCATATTCAGAAATTGCTCCTTTCCCGGTACTCAAACGGCGATCAGCACGCTGGTGACATTGTCCGGCGCGCCCCGGTTTTTTGCGATGTTCAGAAGACGCTTGCAGCAGTTCTGCTTATACACGCCGTGGACGACCTCGAAAAGAATTTCCTGATCGTCCAAGAGATTGCTCAATCCGTCGCTGCACAGCAGCAGATAGTCGCCCTTGCCCACATCCAGATGGAAGATGTCGCACAGAACGGTGGTCTCCGTGCCGATGGCGCGGGTGATGAAGTTCTTGCCGGGGTAGCTTTTTGCCACCTCCGGGGTCAGATCTCCCCTGTCCACCATCATCTGCACCAGGGAGTGATCCTTGGTCACCTGCCGGATGCCGCTTTTGCCCACATGATAGGCGCGGCTGTCGCCAACGTTAACGATAGTCGCCTTCCGTCCCCGCACCATCACCGCCACCAGCGTAGTACCCATGCCGTCGAATTCCTCAAACTGCCGGGACTGGTCGTACACGGTGAAGTTCGCCAGCTTCACGGCGCTGCGAAGCATCTGGTCCACCTTCTCCTGTTCCATGACAGGCTTCCAGCAGCGGCGGACTTCCTCCACGAACACATCCACTGCCAGAGAACTGGCAATGTTTCCGGATTTGGCGCCGCCCATGCCGTCGCAGACGATACACAGCAGATTGCCCCGGTCAAGCTGTTCAATTCTGTAGGAATCCTGATTCTGTTTCCGGACACAGCCGGGATCGGTCAATCCCCAGCTCTGCATAGGCTTGCGCCCCCTTTATCTATGGATTTTCTTTACTTTGATTGTATTTCCGCCGCAGCTGCCCGCAGGAGGCGTCGATGTCGCCCCCCAGGGTTCTGCGGACGGTGGCGGTGACGCCGCCGTCTTCCAGGGTTTTCTGAAACGCCGCCACTGCCGCCCGGGTGCTGGGCTTCAAAGGGCTTTCTTCCACGTGGTTCAGCGGGATCAGATTGAAGTGGGCAGGCAGTCCCTTTATGCGCCGGAGCAGCTCCTTGGCATCCTCCGGGCAATCGTTGACCCCGTCGATCATGGCGTACTCAAAGGAAATACGCCGGGAGGTCGCCTGATAGTACCGGCGGCAGGCCGCCAGCAGCTCCTCGCTGGGATAGGCCTTGTTCACCGGCATAATTCTATCCCGCACCTCATCGTTGGGCGCATGGAGGGAAACCGACAGCGTCAGCTGCAATTTCCGCTTCGCCAGCTCGTCGATTTTCGGCACTAGGCCGCAGGTGCTGAGGCTGATGTGGCGCATGGAAATGTTCATGCCCTCCGGGCTGTTCACCAGCTCCAGGAAGCGCATCACGTTGTCAAAATTGTCCAGCGGCTCCCCGATGCCCATCAGCACGATGTGGGAAATGGGCAGACCAGAGTCCACCTGCGTAAACAGCACCTCGTCCAGCATTTCATAGGGTTCCAGCCGCCGCACCAGTCCGCCGATGGTGGAGGCGCAGAAGGCGCAGCCCATCCGGCAGCCCACCTCCGTGGAAATGCACACGGTGTTCCCGTAGTGATAGCGCATCAGCACCGTCTCCACGCAGTTGCCGTCGGACAGCTCCCAGAGGTATTTGATCGTGCCGTCCCGGGCGGATTCCTGTCTGCGCACCACCTTAGGGGCGCAGATGGGGTATTCCCGCGCCAGGGTGTCCCGGAGGGACTTGGGCAGGTTCGTCATTTCGTCATAGGCGCGGACGCCCTTGTGCAGCCAGGTATAGACCTGCTTGGCGCGGAACTGGGGCTGCCCCAGCTCTTTCAGAACCGCCGTCAGCTCCGGCAGGGTCATGGATTTCAGATTCATGCTTTTCTCCGCAGACGGCAGATAAAGAAGCCGTCGGTGTCATACTCGCCGGGAATCAGGGTGAGCATCCCGGTTTCGTTTTTGGGAAATACATCCGGCAGCGGCAGTGGTTCCGTCGCGAACTCGCCGTGAGCCGCCAGAAATGCGGAAACCACGTCCTCGTTTTCCCGTTTCAGCACGGTGCAGGTGGAATACAGCAGCGCGCCGCCGGGCTTTACATAGGACGACTGGGTTTCCAGAATTTTTAGCTGCAAGGCCGGAAGATCTTCCAGCTCCTTCAGGTTCTTGTATCGGATATCCGGCTTTTTCCGGATGATGCCCAGGCCGGAGCAGGGTACGTCGGCAATCACGGTGTCCATGGCACCGACCCACTCCGGCACAACCTGGGACGCGTCCTGTTGCCGCGCCGTAATGTTCGTCAGCCCCAGACGCGCCGCGCCGTTTTCGATCAAGGCGGTCTTGTGGGGGTATATGTCGCAGGAGACGATGCTTCCCTTACCGCCCATGGCGATGGCCGCTGCAAAGCTCTTGCCTCCCGGCGCCGCGCAGCAGTCCAGCACGTTCCCGCCGGTTTCCGGCAATCCCGCGCACAGAACGCTGAGCTTTGCCGCCGGATCCTGCACATAAAACAGCCCTTCCCGGAATGCCGGCAGCTGCTCCAGGCTTCCCGTGCCGGACAGCACCAGGCAGTCCGCCATCCACTCATGGGGCTTAGCGCATACATGCTCCCGATTCAGCCGCTCGGTCAGCTCCTCCGCAGAAATCCGGAGGGTGTTCACCTGCACCACCGTCTGGGGCGCGGCGTTGTCGGCAATGAGCATGGGTTCCAGCTTGCCCTTGGGCAGATTGGCTTTCAGCAGGGAGATCAGCTTGTCCGGGTGGCTGTAGCGGTCGGCATAGGACGTAGGCTCCTGCAAGGTTCCCTTCGTCGCCGCCGCTTTGCGCAGAACGGCATTCACCAGCGCCCCGGCCTTTGGATTTTTGCAATATTTCTTCGCCAGCGTCACCGATTCGTTCACGGCAGCGCTTTCGGGGACTTTATCCAGCTCGTAGATCTGGTACAGCCCCAGATGAAGGATGTCCCGCACCACGGGATGAAGGTCTTTCAGCCGCCCCGTGAGAAGCTGCCGGAGGAAAAAATCCAGCTTGTTCCGGTTTTGCAGGACGCCGTAGCACAGCCGTGTGGCCAGCGCCGCGTCCCTGGGGGACAGGCGATCCCGGGCGATATATTCTTTCAGCACGGCATTTGACCATGCGCCGCTTTTGCGGCAGGCGATCAGCGCGTTCAGCGCCGTTTCTCTCGCGCCCATCAGCGCTCTAAGGGATGACCCCGGAAATAATCGGGCGCCGCCATCCGCTTGCCGCCCTCAGCCTGCAGGGATACGATCTCCACCGCGCCCTCGCCGCAGGCGATGCGCAGTCCGGTCTTCGTCAGGCCCAGGATTTCTCCGGGCTTGCCGCTGCCCTCCACCACCCGGGTAGCGTGGACTTTGAAGGTTTTGCCCTGCAATTCCATAGTCGCCACCGGCCAGGGGTGCAGCCCCCGGACGTGGTTATGCACCTGCTGCGCCGTCTTCGTCCAGTCGATGGGGCACATGGACTTGTCCAGCATGGGGGCGTAGCTGACCCCCGACGCATCTTGGGGCGCGGCAGGCACCTTTCCGCTTTCAAACCGGGTCAGGGTCTTGCTCAGCAGCTCCGCCCCCAGCACCGCCAGGTGATCCAGCAGCTCCCCCGCCGTCTCATTTTCGCCGATGGGGGTCTTGGAGACGTCAATGATATCCCCCGCGTCCATTTCCCGGGTCAGATACATGGCGGTCACGCCGGTCTCCGTCAGGCCGTCCAGCACCGCCCACTGATAGGGAGCGGAACCGCGGTATTGGGGCAGCAAGCTGGCATGGATGTTGATGCAGCCGTATTTCGGCACGTCCAGCACCTTCTGGGGCAGGATGCGCCCGTAGGCCACCACGGCGCAAATGTCCGGCTGCAAAGCGCGAAGCTGCTCCACCGTTTCTTCCTCCCGGAAATTTTCCGGCTGAAACACGGGGATTCCGGCGGCCACCGCCACCTCCTTCACCGGAGACGCCACCAGCTTCATGCCCCGTCCCTTGGGACGGTCGGGCTGGGTGTAGACGCCCACCACGTCGAAGCCGTCGGCCAGTATTTTTTTCAGACAGGTCGCCGCGATGTCCGGCGTACCCATAAACACAACGCGCAAGGATGATCCCTCCGTTACTTTTCTTGCTCCAGTTCTTCCTCCGTCAGGAACCGCTCCATGACCTCGGTGTAGACGATGCCGTCCAGATGATCCAGCTCATGGCAGAAGCACCGGGCAATCAGTTCTTCTCCTTCGGCCTCGAACCACTCGCCGTTTCTGTCCTGGGCGCGAACCTTGGCATAGTTGGGGCGCTTCACCAGACCGTATTTGCCCGGAACGCTGAGACACCCCTCCGCGCCGCACTGCTCGCCGCTGGTCTCCACCAGCTCCGGATTCACCAGCTCCAGAATTTCCTCGCCGGTGTCCACGATCACCACCCGGCGCAGAATGCCCACCTGGGGTGCGGCCAGTCCCACGCCGTTGGCTTCGGCCAGGGTATCGGTCATATCGTCCAGCAGCTTGTGCAGCCGCCAGTCGAATTTCTCCACCGGACGGCATACCTTGTGCAGCGCCGGGTCTTGGTATGTCAGAATTTTGCGCAGTCCCATGATATTACCTCGTTTCTCTTATGGTAAACGGCTTGCCGGTCAGTCGAATCCGTTCACATCAATGTAGGCGCTGACGCCCCGGTTTGCCTTGTCCTTTCCGAACTCCCGGAGAAGATAGGAAAGCAGCTGACGCATCGTCCGGGTCAGGCGGCAGCGCAGGGTCAGCTGATAGCGGAAATGGTAGTTTACCTTCGGCACGGCGCAAGGCGCAGGCCCCAGCACCGTGCAGCGCTCCCCCCGGTAACTTTCCTGACGCAGACACGCGATCAGGCTGTCCCGGAATTTTGCCGCGCCCCGGAGCACCGCCGTTTCCTCCCGTCCCGTCACCACCACGGCGGCAAGGTCGCCGAAGGGCGGCGCGTTCTGAATCCGGCGCAGCTGAATTTCCAGATCGTAAAATCCGTCGTAATCCTGCTCCGCCGCGAAACGGATGACCTGATGGTCAGGCACCATCGTCTGAATGATGGCCTTTCCGGGGCTGTCCCCCCGGCCGGCTCTGCCCACCACCTGGGTGAGCATATTGAAGGTGGTCTCCCCCGCGAGATACCCGCCGGTGTACAGGCTCAGATCGGCGTCCAGCACGCCCACCAGCGTGACATTGGGAAGATTCAATCCCTTGGCCACCATCTGGGTGCCAAGAAGCACGGGAACGTTTTCCTTTTGGAAGTGTTCCAGAATTTTTTCATGTGTATTCACGGCGCTTACCGTGTCGGCGTCCATCCGGTCGGTCTCCATGTCGGGAAAGAGGAATTCCAGCTCCTCCTGCACCTTCTGGGTGCCGGTGCCGATGGTTTTCAGTGGGCCGCCGCATTCCGGACAGCGTTCCGGTACCGGCTGGGAAAAACCGCAGTAGTGGCACATCAGCCGGTTGTTGGCGCTGTGATAGGTCAGGCGGACGCTGCATCGGGGACATTCCGGCGCTTTCCGGCAGTCCACGCACACCAGCGCCCGGCTGTTGCCCCGGCGGTTGAGGAGCAGAATCGTCTGCTTTCCCGCGTCCCGGTTGTCGGACAGCGCTTCCCGCAGGGGGATGCTCATGGAAAGGTCGTTTCCCAGCTTCAGCTCCTCCCGCATGTCCACAATGTCCACGGCGGGCAGCTTCCGTCCGCCGTAACGCTGACGCATGGTGTACAGGCGGTAAGCGCCGGTCTTCGCCCGGTACATGCTTTCCACGGAGGGCGTCGCGGAGCCGAGCAGCACCAGCGCGCCTTCCTTCGCTCCCCGCCAGATGGCGACCTCTTTGGCGCTGTAGCGGGGGGAATTTTCGGATTTATAGGAATGCTCCTGTTCCTCGTCCAGAATGATCAGACCGGGAGCACAGGGGGCAAACACCGCCGAGCGGGTTCCTACGACCACTTTCGCGTCGCCGCTTCGGACGCGCTTCCACTGGTCGTACCGTTCCCCCGCCCCAAGGCTGCTGTGCAGCACCGCCACCTGATTGCCAAAATAGGCCGTCATCAACCCCAACAGCTGGGGCGTCAGGGCAATTTCCGGCACCAGAAGCAGGGCGCTTTTGCCCGTTTCCAGACAGGTTTGGATAAGTTTAATATAGACGGAGGTTTTGCCGGAACCGGTCACACCCTGAAGGAGTGCAACCCCCGGATTGCCTTGCGTCATTTGCTCCGCGAGTCCGTCAAAGCAGCGCTGTTGATCGGGGCTGAGTACCAGCGGCCCGTTCAGCTTTGCCGGGCGAATTTCCCGGCAGCGAAGCACCGGCTGTTCGGTCAGGGTCAGGTATCCCAGCTTTTCCAGCCGGTTCACCGTCGCCGTGGAAGCGCCGGTAAAATAGCAAAGCTCCTTCACGGACACGCTGCCCACGCCGCACATCAGCTCCAGCACATTCTTCTGCATGGCGGCGGATTTGGGGCGGTGGGAGGCGTACTCCATGGCTTCCTCGGCGGAAACCGCCAGGGTGGCGATTTTCTCCGTCTTGTCATTGGTGCGGCGCAGATATTCCGTCTCGGCGGATATCCACTTCTTCCGCGCGAGGTAGGCGATCACACCGGAAAGGGTTTCCTCGTCGGGAATCAGGGTGCGCAGAGCGGATTCCTCCGCCTGACCGCCCAGGTTTTCCAGCAGCGCAAGCACCTCCGCCGCGCCGTCCTTGCGGATGGTCTTTTCCTTCCAGGAGCGGTCGCCGGTGAGGGAAATCCGTTCCCGCGCCTGAAACCACAATCCCGCCGGGAGCATGACCCGGAGGCACTCGTAAAAGGTGCAGAAATACCGCTCCCGCAAAAATGCCGCCAGCCGCAGCTGATGCTCCGACAAAATCGGCGCTTCATCCAGGCACCGCTCCACGGCTTTCAGCTTTTCCTCGCTGCCCGTCTCTACGGTGAGGACCACGCCCTCTGTGCGCTTGTTGGCGCGGCCGAAGGGCAGCTGCACCCGCTGGCCGGGCTGCAATACCATTCCCTCGGGGATTTTGTAGGAATAGGGCTTGTCAATGGCATAGGTCGCGGCGGAAACCGCGATTTTCGCAATCATCCTTCACCCCGTCCTTTCAGGCCGCTTTTCCCGGAGGGCGGCATGCGTCCCCCGGGAAAGCATCATTTCATATACTCTTCCTTCACGGTAGCGGAAAGCTCACCGTCTGCCACTTCCTCAATGGCCATGGTCACAGGCTTTTCCGGCAGGTCTTCCTGAAAAGCCTCGGCCTCGGCGGCGATCTGACGGGCGCGGTGCGCCACCAGGTTCACCAGCAGATAACGGCTGTCCACTTTCTTCAGCAGTTCAGCAACAGGGGGGTATAGCATAATTTCGTTCCTCCAATATAATATCAGTCAGCCAGATTGGCAATGATTGTCAGAATTTCCTCGGCGCAGCGCCTGGCATCATCGTTGACCACGGTATAGTCGTACCAGCTTCGCTGCTCCATTTCCCAGGACGCCCGTTCCAGGCGTATCTTGATCTGTTCCTCCGAGGTATCCCCCCGGCTGCGCAGACGGCGCTCCAGTTCCTCCCGGGACGGCGGCATGATGAAGATCAGAACCGCGTCAGGGGCAGACTGCTTCACCTGCTTCGCACCCATAGGCTCGATGTCCAGAAGCAGCAGTCCCTGCTCCATTTTTTCCTCCGCCTGGGCGCGGGGGGTGCCGTAGTAATTGCCCGCGTGGGCGTCGTATTCCAGAAACGCATTTTCTCGGATCATCTTCTCGAAGCGTTCCTTGGTTACGAAGTAGTAGTGTACCCCGTCCACCTCCCCGGGTCGGGGCAGGCGGGTGGTGGCGGAGACGGAAAATTCCAGATCGTCCCGGCCGTCCATCACCTGCTTCAGCACGGTGCTTTTTCCCACACCGGAAGCGCCGGAGATCACAAACATCTTTCCTTTACTCACGTTTCGTCCTCCTTTATCTCTTCTTCAGGTCTGTCCATCCACCGGGCATACAGGGTCTCGGTGGGGATGCCGGAGAGAATCACGTGGTCGGTATCCATCAAAAGTACGGCCTTTGTTTTGCGCCCGTAGGATGCGTCAATGAGCATCCCCCGATCCCGCGCCTCCTGGATCACCCGCTTGATGGGCGCGGAGTCCGGCGCAACGATGGCAAGCACCCGCCCCGCAGCGACCATGCTGCCAAAACCGATGTTCACAAGCTTCATAGCCGCTCCTTACTCGATATTCTGGGTCTGCTCCCGGATTTTTTCCAGCTCAGCCTTGATCTCCACCACGATCCGCGCCAGACGCACGTCGGTGCATTTGGAGCCGATGGTGTTGGCCTCCCGGTTCATCTCCTGAAGTAGAAAATCCAGCTTCCGTCCGATGGCACCGCCGGTGGTGAGCATGTTATTCATCTGCTCCAGGTGGCTTCTCAGGCGGACAGTCTCCTCGTCCACCGCCACCTTGTCGGCAAAAATGGCAGCCTCCGTCAGAATACGGCTTTCGTCGATGGCAGTGTTGGCCAGCACCTCTTTGATCTTATTTTCCAAACGGGTGCGGTAGTCCAGCACAGTCTGGGCGCTGCCCGCTTCCACCTGGCTGACGAGAGACAAAATGGTCTGCCCCCGGCTGCGCAGATCGTTCTCCAGCGCTTTGCCCTCCGTGGTGCGCATGGCGTCGAAGCCTGCCAGTGCCTTATTCACAACGCTCAGCAGATCGTCCAGCAGCTGCTGCTCGTCCACCTCCGGCTTCTCCACGGTAAACACATCCGGCATCCGGGAAAGCAGCGACACGCTGATGTCCTCTTTCACGTCGAAATTTTCTGCCATCTGCTTCATGGCGGCCAGATACCCTTCCACCATGGACTCATTCAGGGTGACCTTTACGTCGGCGGCACCCTCGGAGCGGACGGACAGGAATACGTCCACCTTGCCCCGGGAAATGACGTTCTTCACGGCCTGCTTCACCGCGTCCTCTCCGAAGGACAAGCTGCGGGGCAGCTTCACGGTGCAGTCCAGATAGCGGTTATTGACGGAGCGCAGCTCTACCGTAAATTCTCTTCCGTTTACGGTCTCCACGGCGCGGCCGTAGCCGGTCATACTTTTAACCAAACTCATTATCCCCTTTTTTCATGGCTTTTCTCAGCTTTTTCTTGCGAAAGCTGTGATCGTATAGTCAACATTGGCTTTCCTTACCACTTTGCGGTCGTACACCAGCACCAGAATGATGCCCAGCACAAACCCAATTCCCCCGGCCAGTGCGCCGAAGTCCCCCAGCCGGAAGCCGATATAGTACCCTAAGAAGAACAGCACCAGCGGCGCAACGTACAGTACCACCGCCGCTTTCAGCACCGGGGCAGTCTCCGATTCCACCTTCACCAGCTCCCCCCGGCGGGCGCCGATGGGGTTCTTCGCCGTAAACGTCACCGTTTCCTTCGCCGCACCGCAGCCGGAGCATTTGTGGCAGTCGCCGGAACAGGCGCTTTCCCGGATGCGGAATACCAGCGCCGTGCCGTCGTCATAGGTTTCCTTCACCCGGACGAACTGTTCCATGCCGTCACCCCTTTACCGTTGCCGATACGGAGTACGGCCCCGATATTGCGCCCACCGCGTTGAATTCCTCACCGAAGGTGATGGACGCCTTATAGGTGGCAGTCCCCGCCACGGCATTGGAGAAGTCCACCACCACCGTGATGTCGTCTCCCGTCAGCTGGCTGATCTGCCCGGCCGCGCCCCGCACCCGCACCGTCAGGTTGGCGTTGATGATCTCCACCTCCATGCCCTCCGGCACGTTGATGGCCTGGAAATTGGCTACGGTATATTCCCGGGTGCTCAGGCCGGAGAACTGGATGCTCACCGTGGCCTCGCTCACGCCGGTCTGATTGGTGATGCCTTCCGGCAGACTGATGGTGTAGAGCATATTCTGGGACTTTTCCACCGACCGCAGGTCGATTTCGGCCAGGGTGTAGCTGTCGCCCAGCTCTGCCAGCGCAGCATCGCTGCCCGTGACCCGGATGGAAGCGGGATTGACCGTTATGGTGGTATTTTCTTCCGTGGCACCGCCGCCGTAGGTGACCTGCGCCACCAGCCGCAGTTCTTTAATCCGCTGAATCTTCATGTCCAGATGGATTTCTTCCACATCGGTGGTGATCTCCGCCGCGTCCACAGGATTGCCTTCCTCGTCACAGAGGGTATAGCGGTAGCTTTCGCTGATGGATTCCGCCTGATCCGTCAAGTCCACTTCGATCACCGCCTGCCGGATTTTATCGGCGACGGAGGCGGGGCCGGTGATATTCACCGTGGAATAGTCCAACTGCACATTTTCCGTGTCGTACAGATAATCCTCCGACCGGGTGCCGTCATACTGCACCACCACCGGCACATCCTTCACCCGGCGGTATTCCACATCTACGTAAAAATCACTCTGGGACAGCACCTCAAAGGCATTCTGCGCCACGTCGCCGGGATAGGAAATGGTGTACCGGAGATCGATCTTCTGCCCCGGCTCGGTGATGGCGGACAGATTGGCCTTCACGGTAATGTTGCTCTGATTGACCTTGATCAGATCGCTTCTCGCGCCCGCCAGCTGCAACGACACCGTGGAGGAGGACGTGGAGGTACACATCAGCCCCCGCTCGTTCAGGACGCTCTCGCCTTCCAGAACCACCGGGATATTATAGTAGGTCTCCTCGGAATTGGGACTGACATAGGTGATGACATACAGCCAAAGGCCAAAGGCGATGGCAATGGACAGCAGAATGGAGCCAAGTTTATTTTTCATTGCCGTCAGTCTCCTTTCTGTGGGACTGCAGCTTCTGCTTCAGCCGCAGACTCAAGTCCTGCTTATCCTCCCCGTCGTCGGCAGGACACAGTTCGTTGTGCAGCAGCTTGTCCAGCGTCTGGGGCGCAAGATGCCGCTTGAGCATTCCGCCCACCGCCACGGAAATGGTGCCGGTCTCCTCGGAGACGATCACCACCACCGCGTCGGAAGCCTCGCTCATACCCACGCCGGCGCGGTGCCGGGTGCCTAAGTCCGCGCTGAGACGGTTGCTGTCGGACAGGGGCAGCACGCACCCCGCGGCGGCGACCCGGCCGTCCCGGATGATCATTGCGCCGTCGTGGAGGGGGGAATTTTTGAAGAAAATGTTCCTGATCAGCTGATCGGAAACCTGACCGTCGATCTGGGTGCCGGTTTTGAAGTATTCCTCCAGCCGCTGCTCCCGGGCGAAGACGATCAGCGCGCCCACCTTTTCCCGGCCCATGGCCTCGCAGGCGCGCACGGTCTGGGTGATGACCGCGTCCATCTCCTGCTGCACGGGTTTGTTGACGCCGAAGATACTAGTCAGCTTCACACTGCCCAAATGATCCAGCATCCGCCGCAGTTCCGGCTGGAACAGAATGACCAGCGCCAGCAGTCCGATGGACAGGAACTGCTTCATGAAGAAGGCCACCGTATACAGATGCAGCAGATCGGTCAGCCATGCAATGACCAGAACCACGGCCACAGCCTTGGCGATCCGGGTGGTGCTGGGTGTCTTGATCAGCGGCAGAATTTTATATATCAGAAACGCGACTACGGCGATATCCAGATAGTCTGACCACTGCATTCGCGCCAGCTGCTGCAGCAAATTCTGAATGCTCTCCATAAACGTTTTTACCCCTTTTATGTCAACTTTTGTATAGCGCATACTCCGCTATCGTAAATTTACTATTATCTTGCTTATTATAGCGAATACCGGCGCCGATGGCAATAGCCAATCTGTAAAAAAATTGCGACTATCCTCTGGGAAGTTTGGATACCGCCCTTAAGAATGCGTCGGTTTGGGAGTCGGACGCGTCATGACCGAAGCTGACCCGTACCGTCCCCGATTCCAGCGTCCCCGCGCTTTCGTGGGCAAGGGGGGCGCAGTGCAGCCCCGCGCGAACCGCAATGCCCTGCTTTGCCAGAAGTGCCGCCGCCTCCTCGCAGTCCATTCCCGGCCGGAAGGATACCGTCGATGCCTGATGCGCCCCGGCGAATACCTCCATCCCCAGCGTTTGCAAGCCCTCAGCGCACCGTTCCAGCTGTCGATGCTCCCGGCGGAAAATGGTTTCCGTCCCCGTCCGGCGGACAAAGCGCAAGCCCTCCGTCAGTCCTGCGTAGCCGGGTACGTTCAGCGTCCCCGCTTCCAGACGGTCGGGCAGATAATCCGGCATGGCCTGGTTCACGGAATCGCTGCCCGTCCCCCCGAACAGCAGAGGCTGGGCATCGCCGCCGCAGAGCAGCAGCCCCGTCCCCTGAGGCCCCAGCAGCCCCTTATGCCCCGGCATGGCGATAAAATCCGCCCCCAGCGCCTGAAGATCCACCGGCAGCGCCCCGGCGGACTGGGCGGCGTCGATGATAAACGGCACCCGCCATTTCCGGCACATCTCCGCCAGCTGCTCCACGGGCAGAATATAGCCGAACACATTGGAAACGTGGGTGAACACCGCCGCGTCCGCTCCCTGCTTCAGCTCCCGCCCGAAGCGGGAAAGGGTGTCCTCCCAGTCAAACAGCCGCCGCCCCGCCACCCGGATATCCGCCCCCAGCGCATGAAGGGGGCGGGTCACAGCGTTGTGCTCAAACCCGGACACGATCACCCGTCCCCCGGGCTTCACGACGGAGCGGATGGCGATGTTCAGCCCGTGGGTGCAGCTGGTGGTCAGCGCGACCTGCTCCGGCCGGCAATGAAACAGCTCCGCCGCAGCTTCCCGGCAGGCGTACACCGTCTCCGACGCTTCCATTGCCGCAGGATATCCGCCCCGCCCCGGATTTGCGCAGGTGTACATTGCCCGCTCCACTGCCCGGTACACCCCCGGCGGCTTGCGGAAGGAGGTGGCGCCGTTGTCCAGATAGATCATACCGTCAGCTCCTCCAGATTTCCGTCCGGGCGCTGGGCGTAAATTTTGCGCAGGGGGACGCCGTTCTCCCGCAGAAGCTCCACCACCGGGATGATGTCTTCCGTTTTGATCCGCAGACTGTAGCCGCAGCCCTGCTGCTCCATCCATTTGGGCGTCCGCTGGAGGACGCAGCGGTGGCTGTTCCGGTTCAGCAGCCGCTCGCCCCGCTGGGCGAACGTCACCGAGCGGAACGTGATGATAAAGATTCTCATAACGCAAAACCTCCCGGCACAATCTATGCCCGGGAGGTCGAAACCGTGCGTATTCCGGC
>CAKTKX010000007.1 GCA_934572365.1 uncultured Oscillospiraceae bacterium | reverse complement strand
GGCGTTTCCATTGCCCGGAAAAACGTCCTCTACTGGGAAGTTTACGACATGGCCATCGGCAAATTTGTCAACGGGCAGGATTCCTCGGTGGAGAGAATGGACGCCATTGCGACGGATATTTCCATTTTCCTGCACCATCCCGTTTTTGGCGCGAAGATAGCGGAGGTGCTGTACGCCACCGCCAACAATACCACGTCCACCCTCGTCCTTTTCTCCGCCTTCGGAATTCCGGCGGCGCTGTTGCACATTGCCTGCTGGGTCGCGCTGGTGTGGCAGAAGGAGCGGAAGATCTGGGCGAATCTGGCGCTGGTCGTCATTCTGTTCCTATCTTTTAATACACAGAATCTCATTGCGGACATGTTCCTTTGGCTGTTCCCGGTCATGGCGCTGGCGGAACGGGGACTGCCGCTTATTTGGAAGGAGTGATCACATGGAACGGGAACTGCTGAGAAAGGTTCAGCTGACCCAGCTGGAAATTGCGAAGGAAATCCGCCGGGTGTGCGAGGAAAACGACATTCCCTATTTTCTCACTTGCGGCACCCTTCTGGGCGCGGTGCGCCATCAGGGGTTCATCCCCTGGGATGACGATATGGACGTGGGAATGCTGCGGGAGAATTATGAGAAATTCTGCCGCATCGCCCCGGAGAAGCTGAGACCGGAATACTGCTGGCAGACCTGGTACACAGACCCCAACTACGCCCTGCCCTTCGGCAAGGTGCGCAAGCGCGGGACATTGTACTTAGAGGCCAAATCTCACCAGCTGGCGGAGAACGGCTTCTATGTGGACATTTTCCCCTATGACGCCGTGTCTCCGGATGCGGGAAAGCGACAGGAAACGGCGGGGCGTCTGCTGAAGATCTACCGCACGAAGCTGATGAAATCCCACTATCAGCCCTGGCGGGAGAATGAGAAGATCCTCTGGAAAAAGCGGATTGGCTATCTATACTATCAGGCGCTGGCGCTGTTTTCTGACCAGGAAAGCCTTGCAAAGGCGTATGACACTTTGGCGACGGCATTGCCGGAAAACGGCTATGTCTGCGAGCAGAGTGCCATGACGAAGCCGGACGCCTACGAGAAAGCGTGGTGTCAGGCATTGACGGACGTGAGCTTTGAAGGGGAAACCTTCAAAGCCCCGGTGGAATACGACAAATTCCTGACCACGCTGTACGGAGACTATATGCAGCTTCCGCCGGAAAATGAACGGGAAAACCGCCATCAGATCATGCAGATCGATTTCGGCGCTTGAGATTTTGGAGAGGTTATAACGGTATGAAACGAGTGCTGTTCCTGACGAACTACGCTTCCCCCTACCGGGTTCACTTTTACGACGAGCTGGCAAAAAGCATGGATGTGACGGTGCTGTTCACCGACCGGGTGGAAGACCAGAAAAACCGCAGTGCCGATTGGTTCGTTTCCGGTGGCGGCGCTTACCGCCCGGTGCAGCTGAGCCGGTGCGTCGCCCATTTTCTGGGGGAAAACCTGTGCCTGGATGTGACCGAATGGCTGAAAAAGCCCTATGACGCCATCGTGATCTGCGGCTATTCCTCGCCCACGGCGATCCTTGCGATGCGGTGGCTGCGCAGAAGGAAAATTCCCTTTTACATGGAAGTAGACGGCGGCCTGATCCGCCAGGAGCGGAAAGCAAAGTATCTGTACAAAAAGTCGCTGGTGCGCAAGGCGGATCAGTGGCTCAGCTCGGGGCGGTACACCACGGAATTTCTCGTCCACTACGGGGCGGAGGAAAGCCGCATTCATTTTTACCCCTTTTCTTCCGTGTTTGAAAAGGACATCCTCCCCGCCGTCCCCTCCGCCGCCGAAAAACAAGCGCTGAAAGAAGAGCTGGGCGTTCCGGAAAAGCGGATGGTGCTGGCCATCGGCCAGTTTATCCGGAGAAAGGGCTTTGACATCCTGATGCACGCCGCCTGTTCGCTTAACAAGGACGTGGGGATTTACATTGTCGGCGGCGAACCGACGGAAGAATATTTGCAGATGCGCACCTCTCTGGGGCTGGATAATGTCCATTTCGTGGGGTTCCAGAAAAAGGAAGCGCTCAGCCGGTATTACAGAGCGGCGGACTTGTTCGTCCTGCCCACCCGGGAGGACATTTGGGGGCTGGTCATCAACGAGGCCATGGCCTACGGTTTGCCCGTCATCACCACCGACCGGTGCGTCGCCGGTCTGGAGCTGGTGGAGGAGGGTGTCAACGGAAGTATCGTGCCTGTGGAGGACGCTGCCGCCCTTGCCGGAAAGATGAAGGAGCTTCTGTCCTCGGATTTGGAGAAAATGGGGACGGCTTCTCTGGAAAAGATCCGCACCTACACTATTGAAAACATGGCGAAAGCCCACGTTGCAATTTTTGAAAAAGATGGGGGTTAACCCATGCACATCATTTACGCTGTGACGACCTGCTCCGACCGGGTGTACCGTCAGCTGTTTGCGGACGCCCCCCGGAAGCCCGCCTTTCAGTCTCAGAAATACCACCGCCTGCTCATTGAAGGGCTTGCCGCCGGGGCAAAGGTGGACGTGGTGGCGAACCCGCCGGTGAACCGGGAGGTTCTGAAAAAGCCCTTTGTCCGTCTGCCCCGGGAGACCGAGGGCGGCGCGTGCTACCGCTATATTCCAGCCGTCCGGAATCCCGTTGTCAAGGCCGTATTTGTGGGCGTGGGAACCTTTTTCCGCACAGCGTGCCTTGGGGGGAAGGATTCGGCGGTGGTGGTGGACTGCCTGAACAGGATGACGGCTTTGGCCGGTCTGCTGGCGGCGAAGTTGCGGGGAAGACGGTGCGTGGGCATTGTGACGGATTTGCCGGATATGCTGGGGGGCAGCGCCTTTTCCAAGAAGCTTTCCAATTTTGTTATCCGTCACTGCACGGACTATGTGCTGCTGACCCAGGCCATGAACGACTATCTGAACCCGAAGGGAAAGCCCCATGTGATTCTGGAGGGACATAGTGACATTGCCATGGAGCGGCAGAAACCCTCGCTGGCGCGAAAGGCCAGTCCCCAGGTGTGCATGTACGCCGGGGGCGTCAGCAAGCAGTACGGCCTGGAAAATCTGGTGAAGGGCTTTCAGAAGGCAGATTTGCCGGACGCCCGGCTGGAAATTTACGGCCCCGGGGATTACGTGCAGGAGCTGTCCCAGATCGCCGCGGAGGATTCCCGGATTTTCTACGGCGGAATGCTGCTGAACGCGGAAATTGTGGAGCGGGAGATGGCAGCAACGCTGCTGGTCAACCCCCGGCCGACAGGCGAGGAATACGTGAAATATTCCTTCCCCTCCAAGACAATGGAATATATGTCCACGGGAACCCCGGTGCTGACCACGGTTTTGCCGGGAATGCCGAAGGAATATCACCCTTATGTGTACCTGCTGGAGGAAGAAACCGCCGACGCCATCGCGGAAAAGCTGGAGCGGATTTTCGCCAAGCCCGCGGATGCTCTATTTGAGAAGGGTATGGCCGCCCGGGAATTTATTCTGAAAGAGAAAAACAACGTAAAACAGGCCGGGAAAATCTTGGCTATGCTTGAAAAGGACGAGGTGCAATGAAGCTGCTGTGGCTGTGTAATATGGTACCCGGAAAGGTGAAGGAGGCCGTCAGCGGCGGCTCCACCGGCGGCGGACTGTGGGTCGACAGCGTGTTGGAAGGGCTGCTGGAACGGGAAGACCTGAACATCCGCATTCTCTGCCCCGGCGACGGCGGCGAGGGGAATGTGAATGCGCGCTGCTCCTACGCTTTCTTTTCCGAGGGGCTGCCCTATGCGTACCTGACGGAGCTGGAAACGCAGTTCCGGGGAGAGCTGGATGCTTTTCAGCCGGACGTGATCCACGTCTGGGGTACGGAATACGGCCACACCCTTGCCATGGTCAACGCTGTGGAGAAGACGGGGTGGCTGGACAGTCTTGTGGTCAGCATTCAGGGACTTTGTTCGGTTTACGCCGGGCATTACGCCGAGGGCGTGCCGGAGGCAGTTCAGCGAGGCAGCACCTTCCGCGACCTTGTCCGGCGGGACAATATTGTGAAGCAGCGGGAAAAGTTCGTGCTTCGGGGGCTTCTGGAAGAAAAAGCCCTGCAAAAGGCACGCCATGTCATCGGCAGGACAGACTGGGACTTGGCCTGCGTCCGGCGGGTCAACCCTGAAGCAAAGTACCATTTTTGCAACGAAACCTTGCGTCAGCCCTTCTATCAGGGGGCTTGGCGCTATGACAGCTGTCGGAAGCATCGGATTTTCGCTTCCAGCTGTGCCTATCCGGTAAAGGGCTTTCATTATCTGCTGGAAGCTTTCGGACAGATCGTCAAAACCTACCCGGATGCCACGCTGGCGGTGCCGGGAAAGAGCTTCCTGACGGCGAACAAGCTCCGCAGAACCAATTACCAGAAATATCTGGCGGAGTTGGCGGAACAGTATGGCGTGGAGGATAAGATCGAATTTCTGGGCAGCCTCAGCGCCGAGGAAATGAAGCAGGCGTTTCTGGACGCGAACGTGTTCGTGCTGCCATCCACCATTGAAAATTCCCCCAATTCCCTGGGGGAGGCCATGCTGCTGGGGGTACCCTGCGTGGCGGCGGACGTGGGCGGCGTGACGACCATGCTGCGCCACGGGCTGGAAGGGGAGGTCTACCCCTCTGCCGCGCCCTATATGCTGGCATTCTACGTGGAGAACATTTTTGCCCGGGGAGAAGCGGCCGAAGCCATGGGCGCGGCGGCCCGCGCCCACGCCGGTGTGACCCACGACCCGGAAAAGAATCTGGCGGATTTGCTGGAAATTTATAAAAGCCTTGCCACAGAAGGGTGAGAAAGGGAGGAATGCGGCATGAATCAGAACCCGCGAATCAGCGTCATTGTTCCGGTGTACAATGTGGAGCAGTACCTTCCCCGGTGCGTGGAATCCATTCTGGCGCAGACCTATGAGAATCTGGAAATCCTTCTGGTGGACGACGGCGCCAAGGACGGCAGCGGCGCCATCTGCGACGCCTACGCCCGACAGGATGCCAGAGTCAAGGCCATTCACAAGGAAAACGGCGGCCTGAGCAGCGCCCGGAATGCCGGAATTGACGCGGCGACGGGGGAATACCTTTCCTTCGTGGACAGCGACGACTGGATCGAGCCGGATATGTACGAAAAAATGGTGGGGCTGACGGAAAAATACGGCGTCCGTCTGGTCTGCGCGGGGCGCTGGGATGTCAGCAGCGAGACCGGGGAGAAGAAGCTGGGGCTGTGTCCGCCCAAAGAGAAGGTCATTTCCGGGGAAGAGCTGGTGCGCCGGATTTTCCACTGGGAGAATATCGACTCCGCCGCCTGGGACAAGCTGTACCATAGAAGTCTTTTCGCGTCCATCCGCTATCCTCTCGGGGTGATCTGCGAGGACGTCCCCACCACCTACCGTATTGCGCTGGATGCCAGACAGGCGGCCATGCTGCCCTGCCCCGTTTACAATTATTACCACCGGCCGGGGAGCATCACCTCGTCCTCGGTTTCGGAGAAAACCTTCCATTTTTCTAAGCATACGGCGGAAATCTACCCGTTTATCCGGGACAATTATCCGAGAATCGCAGACGCGGCGCGGTATCTGCGGGTGCGTTCCCTCGCCTACAATTTGCTGACGCTGGACTTGGCGGACAGGGACGCCCGGCAGAAATTTGCCGACGAATACCGCCTGTCCCGGAAGGAGCTTCGCAAGCACATGTCCTTTTTGCTGACCAGTCCGTTGTTTGGCAGACAGGAGCGGGCAACAGACCTGCTGCTAGCTGCCGGACTGTACCGACCCCTGCGGAGGCTTTACCACGGGGCGACTTCCGGAAAAACGGAGAAAATCGACACAAAAAGCGCGGAGTGAGCTATGAATCGACGAAACCGGGTTGCTTTTTTTAACATTCTGAGCACCGTTCTGCTCAGGGGTATTTCCATATTCACAGCGCCCTTGTTTACCCGTCTGCTGGGAACCGGCGGCTACGGCGTCACCCAGATCTACAACACCTGGGTGGCGGTGATCGCCATT
The DNA here is from genome assembly GCA_934572365.1 of uncultured Oscillospiraceae bacterium. Classification (GTDB taxonomy): domain Bacteria; phylum Bacillota; class Clostridia; order Oscillospirales; family Oscillospiraceae; genus Faecousia. The sequence goes on along the minus strand of CAKTKX010000007.1, from coordinate 13,482 downwards.
GTGTTCACGCTGCAAACCCAGGGGACGCTGGTCAACGCCCGGGTGGAGTACCCGGAGGGAGACCAGCTGCGCTACCAGTCCTCGGCCATGAGCCTGTCCACGCTGGTGTATCTGATTTTCAGCGCACTGGTGCTGTGCTTTATCGGCCCCATTTCCGGGGCGCTGAAGCTGAGCTGGGTTTTGATCGTGCTGATGCTCATTCAGGGCTTCGGCACCTTCTGCGTCAACTTCCTGAATACCAAATTCGTCTACGAATTCAAGGCCGGACGGAACATGGTCATGTCCCTGGTGGTGACGCTGACCACCCTGATCCTCTCCATCGTGCTGATTCTGCTGCTGCCCAAGGAGATCAACTACTTAGGCCGCATTTCCGCCATCGCCGTGACCTACGGCGTGCTGGGCATTCCGGTGGGCATCTGGATCCTGGCGAAGGGGAAGACCTTTTACAACAAGGAATATTGGAAATTCTGCATTGTTCTTGCTATTCCTGCGGTATTTTACAACCTTTCCGACCTGATCCTGGGGCAGAGCGACAAGGTGATGCTCCAGCAGATGATGGACGAATCCACGGTGGGCTGCTACGGCGCGGCGCTGAATTTTGGCGGCATCATGTTCACCATTTTCACTGCCCTGAACAATTCCTGGTGTCCCTTCTTCTTCGAGGACATGAAGCAGGGCAACCGGGAGAATCTGCGGGAAAAGGCGGGGAATTTTCTGGAGCTGTTCACGGTGCTTTCCGTGGGCTTTGTGCTGCTGGCCAGCGAAGTGTACCGCTATGTCTACGTTTCCAAGGATTTCTGGGGAAGCACCATGCTCATTCCCATTTTTGTGTCCAGCTACTACACCAATTTTTTGTGTACCTTCCCGGTGAATTTTGAGTATTACCATAAGAAGACCAAGGTCGTCTCCATCATCACCATTGCGTCGTCGCTGGTGAATGTGGGGCTGAACTATCTGCTGATCTTGCGTATCGGCATGGCCGGTGCGGCGGTGGCGACGCTGATCTCCCACAGTTTGCAGCTGACGCTGCATTATCTGTACGTCCGGTTCGTTCTGGGCGGAAAAGAATACCCCTTCCCGCTGAAAATGTGGGTCGGGTACGCGGCGGTGTTCGCCGCTGTTGCCGTGGCCTCCGTGGCGGCGGACGGGCTGTGGCCGGCACGCTGGGGGCTGGGCGCGGCCATCGGAGCATGGGAGCTTCTGCGGATCAGAAAACGGAAAGTATTGATTTAAGAAAACATGGAAAGGCCGGGCGGCAAGCCCGGCCTTTTTTCACGCATACAGTTGCAATAAAGCGGTGGATGGTGTATAATACTCTCAGGATTATGTCTGAAAAGAGGGAATGGAATGAAAAAGGTGCTGTTCGTGGCGACGGTGGTCAAAACCCACATTATGGAATTCCATATCCCTTATCTGAAGATGTTTCAGGACATGGGCTGGGAGACCGCCGTGGCGGCGCGGAACGACTACGAAGACCCTGCCGATTGCCGCATTCCCCATTGCGATCGGTATTATGATATCGCCTTTGAGCGTCTCCCCTGGAAGAAAGCCAATATCAAAGCCTACCGGGAGCTGAAAGCCATCATCGACCGGGAGCATTTCGATATCATTCACTGCCATACCCCCATGGGGGCTATGATCGCCCGTCTGGCGGCGCGGCACGCCCGGAAGCGGGGGACCAAGGTGATCTACACCGCCCACGGCTTCCACTTTTTCAAGGGTGCGCCCCTACAAAACTGGCTGATGTTCTATCCGGTGGAATGGTTGCTGGCACCGCTGACGGACGTCCTCGTGACCATTAACAAAGAAGACTTCGCCTTCGCAAAGAAGAAGATCCGCGCAAAGCGCATTGTGTACGTCCCCGGCGTGGGGGTGGACACGGCAAAATTCCACGCCGGCACCGTAGACCGGGGGGAAAAGCGCCGGGAGCTGGGGCTGACCGAAGGGGATTTTCTGATTCTCACCGTGGCGGAAATGACGAAAAACAAGAACCATTCTACGGTATTAAAAGCGCTGGCGCTGCTGAAAAACGAGCCGGGCTACGAAACTATGCACTATCTTATCTGCGGCCGGGGAGAGCAGCGGGACGCCCTGGAAGCCGAGGCGCGGCACCTGGGCATTTGGGAGCATGTCCACTTCCTGGGCTATCGCCATGACATACCGGAGCTGTGCCGGTGCAGCGACATATTCGCGTTTATGTCCTTCCGGGAGGGAATGCCGGTGGCGCTGATGGAGGCCATGAGCAGCGGCCTGCCTGCGGTCTGCTCGAAGATCCGGGGCAACACGGATTTGATTGAAGACGGCGTTGACGGCCTGTTCGCGGAAAACACGCCCCAGGGCGTGGCGGCGGCCATTATGAAGCTGTACCATGACCCGGCGCTGCGGGAAACCCTGGGACGCGCCGCGGCGCAGACGGTTTCCCGGTTTGACGCGAAAGAGGTACAGCAAAAGATGAAGGAAATCTACTTAAGTGTGTGAACGAAGGGAGGCGGCGGCATGGCCGGAACGCTGATCGTATCGCTGGATTTTGAGCTGTTTTGGGGAATGCTGGACGTGTGTCCGCTGGAAAAATACCAGGATCACGTTCTGGGCGGCAGAAAGGCGATCCCCGAGCTGCTGGCGCTGTTTCAGAAATACGGCATCCACGCTACGTGGGCAACGGTGGGATATCTGTTCGCCGGGAGCGCACAGGAAGCGGCTTCCTTTTTCCCGGGAGAGGATCTGCGGCCGACTTACGATGACCCGGCGCTGAATTCCTATGCCGAATTCTCCAAAATCGGAGAAACGGAAGCGGAGGCGCCCTGCTTTTTTGCCCCGTCTCTGATCGATCTGGTCGCGGGGACGCCGGGACAGGAGATCGGCAGCCACACCTTTTCCCATTACTACTGCAAGGAAAAGGGACAGACGGCGGCGCAATTCGCGGCGGATATGACTGCGGCGAAGGCCATTGCCGCAAAATACGGCTGCACCCTGACCTCTGCGGTGCTGCCCCGGAACCAGTGCGACCCGGCGTATATCCGGGTGCTGCGGGACTTGGGCTTCACCGCCTACCGGGGTATGGAAAACAATTGGGTGGAAAATAAAGTCCACGTCCATTTCCCCCTGCGGGTACTGCGGCTGACGGACACCTATTTCCCCATCACCGGGTACGGCAGCTACACGCCGAAACAGGAAGACGGCATCTGGAACCTGCGGGGAACCCAGATGTTCCGGCCGATTTTCAAGCCGCTGAAATTCATGGAGGGCTTAAAGGTTCACAGGATCAGGCGCCAGATGCTCCACGCGGCGAAAAACGGCCTGACCTTCCATCTGTGGTGGCACCCCCACAACGTCGGTGTCCGCACGGCGCAGCATATGGCGCAGTTGGAGGAAATTTTCCGCTATTACGCCGAGCTGAAGGAAAAATACGGCATGGAAAGCCGGAATATGCGGGAAGCAACGGAAAAATAAGAGAGACGAGGGCGGGAACATGAAGGTACTGCACGTTCTGTATTCCAAAATTTACACCGGCGCGGAAAAGGTTGCCGCCCAGATCATCAAAGCCTTTGAGGGCAAGGTGGACATGGCCTATTGCAGCCTGGAATGCGAAGAGGTCTGGGAAATTCTGGACGGCATGGGCATCCGGCACTATGGCATGGAGGAGCTGACCCCCGCGACCCTCGGCCGGGTGATCCGGGAGTACCGGCCGGATGTGATTCATGCCCACGACATGCGCACCAGCTTCGTTGCGGCGCTGTGCTGCGGCAAAATTCCCCTGATCTCCCATATTCACAACAACGCCTATGACGCAAGAGGGCTGTCCGCAAAGTCCATTGCCTATCTGTTGGCAGGCTTCCGGGCAAAGCATATTTTCTGGGTCTCCAACAGCGCCTACGAGGGGTATGTGTTTCACAAGCTGTTCGCCCAAAAGAGCAGCGTGCTGTACAATATCATCGACGCCAAGCGGATTTTTGCCATGCGGGACAGTGATGAAAATACCTACGATTTCGACATGATCTACCTCGGTCGGCTGACTTATCAGAAAGACCCCCAGCGCCTGATGCGCCTGAGCGCCGCCCTGAAAGCGCGCAAGCCGGACATCCAGGTGGCGGTGGTCGGCGCGGGAGAGCTGGAAGGGGAGACAAAAGCACTGTGCGAGGAGCTGGGGCTACAGGACAACGTGCATTTCCTGGGATTCCAGAGCAACCCCATCAAAATGGTGGCAGACAGTAAGGCGATGATCCTGACCTCCCGCTGGGAGGGAACGCCTATGTGCGCCCTGGAAGCCATGGCGCTGGGAACGCCGGTGGTCAGCACCCCGTCGGACGGGATGAAAGACCTGATCGAAAACGGCGTGGACGGATACTTAAGCGATGAGGATGCCGTGCTGGCGGAGGATATTCTGAAAATCGTGGGAAATCCTGAGCATAGACGGCTCCTGTCCGAAAACGCGGCGAAGAAATTCGCAAAAATCAACGACGAAGAGAAATACAACGACACCATTCTCGCCTGTTACCGCCAATGGGGAGGAGCGCTATGAAACTATTGCAGGTCATCCCCTATTTTTGCTTCGGCGGGGCGGAAACCATGTGCGAAAATCTGACTTACGCCCTGGAGGAGCTGGGGCATGACGTGGCCGTGGTGAGTCTGTTTGATGAGCGGACGGAGATTTCCCACCGCATGGAGGCGGCGGGCGTCCGTATCCGGTACCTGGGCAAAAAGCCGGGACTGGATATGTCCGTGGTGCCGAAGCTTACGAAGATTTTCCGGGAGGAACGGCCGGACGTAGTCCACACCCACCTGAATGTGATTTTGTACGCGGTAATGGCGGCAAGATTGGCGGGGGGCATTCCCTGCGTCCACACGGTGCACAACGTGGCCAAGGTGGAAGCGGAGGGGACTGCTCAGGCCATTCTCAACCGGTTTTACTACCACCGGGGCTGGTCTGTGCCGGTGGCGCTCAGCCCGGAGGTTCAGCGGACGGTGACGGAGTTTTACGGTCTTGACCGCGTTCCCGTGATTTTCAACGGCGTGAATCTCCGCCGGTGCATTCCCAAGAGGGCGTATGGGCTGGGGGACACCGTTTCCTTGCTGCACATCGGCCGGTTTGACGAGCAGAAAAATCACGCAGGGCTGCTGCAAGCCTTTGCAAAGCTCCTGAAAACCCACCCCAACTGCTGCCTGAACCTTTTGGGGGACGGGCATTTGCGGGCGGATATGGAAAATTATGCCCGGGAACTGGGCATCGGCCATGCCGTCCATTTCCTGGGAAATCAGTCAGACGTCTACCCCTTCCTCCACAATGCGGACATATTCCTGTTACCGTCTAAGTATGAGGGAATGCCCATGACCATCATCGAGGCCATGGGGACGGGACTGCCCATCTTGGCGTCCAGGGTCGGCGGCGTGCCGGATATGCTCCGGGACGGGGAGAGCGGGCTGCTGGTGGGCTGCGACCCCGGCGAGGTGTGCGCGGCCTGCGAAAAGCTGATCGACAGCGAGGAGCTTCGCAGAACCCTTGGGCAGAACGCACTGGCGGACAGCACCCGGTTTTCCGCGGAGACCATGGCAAAACGGTATTGTGAAGAATATGAGCGCTTAACAGCGAAAAAATAAGGAGGAAGCAAAATGGAGGGCGAAACCATTTCGGTCATCATACCGGCGTATAATGTCGCTCCATGGCTTCCCCGATGCCTGGACAGCATTCTGGCGCAGACCCATCCAAAGCTGGAAATCATTGTGGTGGACGACGGTTCCGCTGACAGTACCCGGCAGGTGATGGAAAGCTACGCTGCCCGGGACGGGCGCGTCAGACCGATTTTCAAGGAAAACGGCGGCGTGACCTCTGCCCGCCTTGCAGGCGTGGCGGCGGCCACGGGGGAATGGGTCGGCTTCGCCGACGGCGACGACGCCATAGACCCGGATATGTACCGCCATCTTCTGGAAAATGCCCACACTTATGACGCGGACATTTCCCACTGCGGACACCGGGTGGAGTTTCCCGACGGCAGGGTGGCCTATGTCCACAATACCGGCGGGCTGCGGCAGCAGGACAATCTGACCGGCCTGCGGGATTTGCTGGACGGCGGACAGATTGAGTCCAGCCTGTGTACCAAGCTGTACCGCCGGGAGCTGTTCGCCGGACTGGCGGAACGGATGAACCCCGCCATCAAGAACAACGAAGACTACCTCATGAATTACTTTCTGTTCTCCCGGGTAAAACAGTCGGTATATGAGGATTTCTGCCCCTACCGCTATATTTTGCGGGAAAATTCCGCCTCCTTCCGGCAGCTGAACGAGCACAGCCTGTTCGACCCCATCCGGGTTCGGGAGCTGATTGTGGAGGACAGCGGCAGTGAAATCCGGGAGGACGCCCGCCGGGCGCTGATGCGGAATCTCCTGTTTGCCTACGCCCAGCTCTCCGTGCATCCGGAGAAACGGTATGACGAATGGCGCCGGCGGGTTCGCGCCGAGATGGAGGAACAGGAAGGGTATTTCCATTTGCTGTCAAAGCGAAACCGGCTGCTGGCAAAAATGGTTTGCAGGACGCCGGGTCTGTTTGGGCTGACTTACAGACTGTACGAGAAACTCTTCCGGCGGGAAGAGGAACACTGAGAGGATACACTATGACGCAGCTGCCATTGATCAGCGTGATTGTCCCTGTCTATAAAGTGGAAAACTATCTGGACTGCTGTGTCCAATCCATCGTGAATCAGACCTATTCCAACCTGGAGATCCTTCTGATCGACGACGGTTCCCCGGACGCCAGCGGCGCCATGTGCGACGCCTGGGCAGAAAAAGACAGCCGGGTTCGGGTGATTCATCAGCAAAACGCCGGCGGCGGCGCGGCCAGGAATGCCGGGTTGGATGCGGCGCGGGGAGAACGAATTGCGTTCGTGGACAGCGACGACTATATCGCCCCTGACTGTTACCAATATCTGCACACGCTTCTGGAAGAAGGGGCGGATATCGCCGAATGTGATTTCGTGGAGACGGAGCGTAACGACGCTGTTTTCGGAACGGATGCTGGAGAGATTTCCTTCTATACACCCCTGGAAGCCATGCGCTGCCACATTCGGGATACGGCGTTTCGCCAGCTGATCTGGAACAAGCTGTACCGCCGGGAAACCGTCGGGGATATCCGGTTCCCGGTCGGGACGAAAATCGATGATGAATTTTTCACCTATCGGGTGCTGGGAAACGCGAAGCGGCTGGTTCGCTCCACCAGAAAGCTCTATGCCTACCGTCAGCAGCCGGACAGCGTTATGCACGGCGGCTTTTCGCTGCGCAGACTGGAGGGCGTTCAGGCACAGGAGCAGCGACTGGCGTATCTGAAAACACATATGCCGTCGCTGGAATATGAGGGCAGGGCAAATCTGTTCCTATATTGCCAGTATGCAATGCAAATGAGTATTCAGTACCTGTCCGGAGAGGAGCTGCGTCAGGCAAGGGAAAGCCTGCGGAAGACGGTTTCCGGGCTGACGCCGCTTTTGCCCAGCAGAAAGCTGTCGCCTGCCGGGAATGTGTGGCTGGTTCTGGGACAGCTGTCCTTTGAAGGCAGCTGTCGCCTGATGAATTGCTTGGAGCGCAGAAACGGGAAAGGAAGCGAATGAAATGGCGTTTTCTCACAAAATAACGGTCTTCACCCCAACCTACAACCGGGCGTACATATTGGAAAATTTGTACCGCTCCTTACAGCGCCAGAGCTTCACGGACTTTGAATGGCTGGTGGTGGACGACGGCTCCTCCGACGGGACAAAGGCGCTGTTTGAACGGTGGCAGAAGGAAGACAATCCCTTTCCTATCCGCTACTGCTATAAGGAAAACGGCGGCAAGTGCCGCGCCATCAACTACGGTCTGAAGCTGGCGCAGGGAGAGCTGTTTTTCACAGTGGATTCCGACGACTACCTGACGGATGACGCACTGGAAAAGGTGGCACTCTGGGAGTCGACGCTTCCGAAAGATCAGAAATTCTGCGGCATTGTGGCAAACGGGGGACAAAGCCCTACCGAAACGCGCAACACTCGATTCCATGAAGCGTATCTGGACGGCAATGCCTTTGATATGTACGGCAGGATCGACGGAGAGCGGGCGCTGATCTTCTATACGGAAATCCACAGAAATTACCTGTACCCGGAATTTCCCGGAGAGAAATTCATGACCGAAGCGGTGACCTGGAACCGAATGGCCTACGACGGCTACCGCATTCGCTACTACGACGACATTATCTGGATCTGGGAGTACAAGGACGACGGCCTGACCAAGGCGGGATACAAGGTTTTTCTGGACAACCCCCGGGGAACGGCGCTGTTCTTCCGGGAGAAGGCGGTGTTCTTCCACTATCCCCTGAAAACCAAGCTGGGCATGTGGTACGGCTTCACCTGCGACGCTATGGATCGCTGTACCGACGCCCAGATTGCGGAATATATCGATATGCCCCGCTGGCTGGTTGCGCCTATGAAGACATTCCACAACCTGCTGCAATTTATCCGAAAAAAGAGGTAATCCTATGGCAGAGAACTCCATGTATCACACCCATATCTCGGCAAAGCACCGCTGGCTGGATCTGAACCTGAAAGAGGTCTGGCAGTACCGGGACTTAATCTACCTGTTCACCAAACGGAACTTCGTGGTGAGCTACAAGCAGACCATCCTTGGCCCTGCGTGGATTTTTCTGACGCCCCTGTTTACCAGTATTGTGCAGGCGTTTGTGTTCGGCGGCATTGCCGGCATCAGCACCGATGGGATTCCCACGTTCCTGTTTTATCTGTGCAGCAACGCCGTCTGGGCGTACTTTGCCAACTGCCTGACCAGCAACGCCAACACCTTTACGGACAACGCCTATATGTTCGGCAAGGTTTATTTCCCCCGGCTGACCACGCCCATCTCCAACGTCATCTCCACGGTGATCCGTTTCGGCATTCAGATGGTGCTGGTGCTGCTGTTTATGGTCTACTACCTGTTCCAGGGGACGCTCCATCCCCACTGGCTGTGGTGGCTGATGATCCCGGTGGAGCTGGTACATCTGGGCATTCTGGGCATGGGCTTCGGCATCATCATTTCCAGCATGACCACGAAGTACCGGGATCTCACGGTGCTGGTGGACTTTGGCGTGTCGTTGTGGATGTACGCCACGCCTGTTGTGTACCCCCTGTCCACCCTGGGCGAGGGCTGGATGCGCACGCTGCTGCAAATCAACCCTGTTACCGAGTCCGTGGAGCTGATGCGCTACGCGATTCTGGGTCAGGGAACGGTGAACTGGGGCTACTATTTCCTGTCCTGGGGCATGACGCTGGTGATCGCCGTGCTGGGAATTATGGTCTTCAACAAGGTGGAACGCACCTTTATGGATACGGTGTAAGGAGGGCGGACTATGAACGAACAGGATATTGCCATCCGCCTGACCGGCGTGAAAAAGCGCTACAAGCTGGGACAGATCGGCGGCGGTACGCTGACCGCCGACTTGCAGAGCTGGTGGGCGCGCTTAAGGGGAAAAGAAGACCCCAACCTGCCCGTGAATATGGATCAGCGTCTGGTGGGGAAGACCTTTATGGCGCTGAACGGCGTTGACCTGACGGTGAAAAAGGGCGAGGCGCTGGGCATCATCGGCTGCAACGGCGCGGGAAAAAGCACGCTACTTAAGCTTCTGTGCCGCGTCACCGCGCCCACCGAGGGCGAAATTGACATCTACGGCCGCATTGCCTCCATGCTGGAGGTGGGAACCGGGTTCAACGGGGAAATGACCGGCCGGGAGAATATCTACATGAACGGCGCGATCCTGGGTATGACCAAGGCGGAGATCGACGCCAAAATGGAGGACATCATCGACTTTTCCGAGGTGCGGGATTTCATCGACACCCCGGTGAAGCGGTATTCCTCGGGCATGTTTGTCAAGCTGGCCTTCTCCGTTGCGGCGCATTTGGACAGCGAGATCATGATCATGGACGAGGTTCTGGCGGTGGGCGACATGGCGTTCCAGAAAAAGTGTCTGGACAAGATGCGTCAGGCCGCCAAGCAGGAGGGCAGGACGGTTTTGTACGTCAGCCACAACATGAACACCATCCGCCGCCTGTGCGACAGGTGCGTTGTGCTGGATAAGGGGAAGATTATCTTTGACGGGGATGTGGAAAAAGCCATTGAACTGTATCTGAGCAATACCCGGGATGAGTGGGATGAATCCAAAACGGAATTCGATCTGACCGATTGCCGCGGGCGCTCTCCCTATACCGCGGGGCTTGCGCGGATCGATGCGGTGAAACTGCTGGACAAGGAGTCGGCGGTATACGCCCAGGGTGAAAAGCTCCGTCTCCGGGTCAGAATATCCACGGATAAAGCATACGAAGACCTTCGCCTGCGGGTGGAACTGCGCTACAGCGACGACGCGCCGGTGGGAACCATGCCTATGGTTTCCCTGGGCTGGTGCGGGGAGAATGAGACAAATGATTTCCTTGTCGAAGTGAATCCGTTTTTCCTGACCAATGGCAAATACCGGGTGGATATGGTGTTGTTTGAAGTTGATGAAGTCGGAAATAGCTATGATCAGGAGCTTCTGCTTCCTGCGTTCTTTTTTGAAGTGCGGGATGACGAGGATATTGTTTGGAATAATACCAACTGGGGTCATATCCGGTTCCCGGATGCTGTTGTCCGCAGGGCTATGCCGGAGGCCTGACGCCAATGAAAAAGGTCAGGATTGTTTTTGTTAATTACCAGCTAATTTGCGGCGGCGCGGAACAGGCATTGTTCGATTTGATTAACCTGTTGGACAAAGAGAAATTTGAAGCTTCCGTCTTTGTGCAGCATGAGGGCGGCGCTTGGGAGGAAAAATTCCGTAATGCCGGAATCCCGGTGATTTATGACTATTCCTGCCGCAAGCCGACGCTGAACCCTGTTATCAAGATGGGGAATCTGGTGAAAAAGCTGCGCACTAAACGTGCACTAAACCAAGAGGGAAAAGGACTGCTGGATGTTTGCTTGCCTGAAGGCGCAGATATTGTGGTGTCCTATTCGGCGTGGTGCAAGGATTGGATTGCTTTTGCCAAGAATGCCAAGTCTGTAAAGTATATCCACGGCGATGCTGCTACCAATCCGGCGTATCGCCTTGAAGCCCAGACCAAGAAAGACGTACTTTCCCAATACGATCGGATTGTCTGTGTTTCAAATGCGGCATGGGAGTCCTTCCGGACAGTCAGCGGCCTGACGCAGAATGTAGAGATGCACCTGAATCCGTTGAATAGTGATAATGTTCGCGCTATGGCGGAGAAAAAGGTAGATTTGCCCACAGACCTCCCCTTGATCTGCGCCGTTGGGCGCTTGTCCGCAGAGAAGGGGTTTGAACGCTTGGTCTATATCCACCGCAGACTTCTGGATCAGGGAATCCGGCACAGGTTAGTGATTGTGGGCGACGGCATGGACAGAGGATATATCGAGCGCACTATCCAGGCCACGGACACCCAGGATACCGTCATCCTCGCCGGTTATCAGGCAAACCCCTACCCCTACATGAAGCAGAGCAAATTCCTGGTGAATTCTTCCTTCACGGAGGGGCTGCCGGTGATTGCTATGGAGGCGCTGTGCCTGGGAGTTCCCATTGTGGCGCCCGTTCCCTCCGTGGGAGAGGTCTTTGGCGGCGAAACCTGCGGCCTGATTACGGAAAATGACAATGCCAGCCTGGAGGCGGGCATCCGGAAAATGCTGACGGATGAGGATTTCTTCCGTCAGGCCAAAGCCGGTGCGGAGAAACGAAGCGCGTTTTTCGACGGAAAACGCATGGTGAAGGAGGTTGAGGACATGTTCCTCGACCTTGTCGGAAAAGAGTAAGAAAAACCGGAGGGAATGCCAATGCCGCAAATCAGTGTGATTGTCCCGGTCTACCGGGCGGAAAAATTTTTGCACCGCTGTGTGGACAGTGTTCTTGGGCAGACATTCCGAGATTTTGAGCTGATTCTGCTGGATGACGGAAGCCCGGACGGCAGCGGTGCCATTTGCGACGCTTACGCAGCCCGGGACAGCCGGGTGCGGGCAATTCACCAGGAAAACGCCGGAGTCTGCGCGGCGAGAAATACCTGCCTGGATTGGGTGTTTTCTAACAGCGACAGCCAGTGGATTTTCTTCATCGATAACGACGACTGGATGCACCCCGAGACGTTGGAGCGTCTGCATCGGGCGGCGCTGGAACAGGGAACGCAGATTGCTGTCTGCGGCTATGCGCAGACGGAGGGAGAAAACCCGACGGTTTCCCCGGAACAGCTTATTCCGGAGCGGTGGCTTCCCAAGGATTTTTACATGCAGCGATTTGTCAATGCTACGGTTTGCTGGGGAAAGCTGTACCATAGGAGCTGCTTTGACGGGGAACGGTACCCCGTGGGCAAGCATATGGAGGATGAATTCCTGACATACCGGCTGCTGTTTGCCCAGGAAGCACTGACGGTCATTCCGGCACCGTTGTATGCCTATTATTTTAACCCCACGGGCATCACCAAGAGCGCTTGGACGCCTGGACGTCTGGACGCCTGGGAAGCTTATGAGCAGCAGATTGCGTTTTTTGAGCAGCGGGGTGAGTGGGATTTGGTCAAATTCCGTTATCGGGGATATCTGGAAAACGCGGTGGTTAACGAGGCGGATGCCCGGCAGGCGCAGGACAGCCCGGAGGTTCTTGCGGCGCGGAAGCGGATTCACGCGACTATAAAGGATTTGCTGAAACGGATGAGCCGGCTGCACTATCTGGAATTCTGGCCGGACTCTGAGCTTTTGCTGCGATATTTCCCTGTCAGGGCAAGGCTTTACCGGCTGTGGCTGGAAACGCGGGCGCGATTGGAGAGGAAGAAAAATGCCTGAGATCAGCGTGATTGTGCCGGTTTATAAGGCGGAAGATTATCTTCATGCCTGCGTTGACAGTATTCTTTCCCAGACGGTTTCCGATTTTGAGCTGATTCTGGTGGACGACGGCAGCCCGGACGGCTGCGGCACGATCTGCGACGATTATGCGGCGCGGGACGGTCGGGTGCGGGTCATCCATCAGGAAAACCAGGGACAGGCCGCGGCAAGAAATCACGCTTTTTCTATTGCCGGGGGAGAATGGGTCTGCTTTGTGGACAGCGACGACGCCGTGCATCCGCAGATGCTGGAGCATCTGCGGCAGGCCGCCGCCGAGAGCGGCGCGGGCATGAGCATGTGCCGGATGCTGGAAGCGCCGGAAATGCCGGAGAACTTTTCCGCGCCGGTGGAGATCAGCTGGGAACTGCTTTCCATGGCGGAAGAATCGCTTGTGGCGCTGTTTGACGCGGGAGATTATCCCGGATGGGTGGCCTGCGCCAAGCTGATCCGCCGGGAGCTGGTTCAGTCCTATCTGTTCTGCCCCGGACGGGTGTACGAGGACAACGAGGCCGTGTGCCACTGGATCTACGGGGCGAAAACCATTGCGAGCATCCCCCACAGCCTGTATTTTTACCGCACCAACCCCGACAGCACCACCCAGAGCCGGTTCTCCATGAAGAAACTGGACTA